>JALYYF010000076.1 GCA_030946725.1 Candidatus Dormiibacterota bacterium | reverse complement strand
GTTGGGGCTGCTGCGGGTGGTATCGACGACGATGAACTCCTTGTCGTGCGACGCCAGGTTGCTGTTGTCCTCCGCCACGACGTAGCGGCGGCTGAACTGCGGGATGTCGTTGTAGAAGGTGCCCGCGGCGCCCGACAGCGACTCCGCCACCACCACTGCGCTCCCCACGCCCGCAACGCGGTCGAAGAGGATGTTGCTGAAGAACGCGCGTCCCTCGAGGTCGACCGCTACCGCGGGGTCGCTGCCACCGTCATAGGTGTAGAAGTTGCCGTCACCACCGACGATGGTGTGACGGTTGGGATCGGCCGCGGTCGGCTCCTCTGCCGCCGGATTGTAGAGCTTGTGATAGAAGGGCGGCGGGTCGTCGCCCCAGGTCCGGCCTCCGTTGAGCGAGTAGGCGAACGCGTTCAGGTTGTAGCCCTGCCGCTCGTCGTTCATGCCCGCGATCAGGTTGCGCGGATCGGCCGGGTTGAACTTGACGACCTCCTCGCCCTGCAGGCGGTAGCTGCAGTCCTGGTTGACGCGGACGTTGACGCTCGGGTTGCGGCTGCCGCAGCCGAGGCTCGAGCGGGAGACGCCGACGGTGTTGCCGGCGGCCCCGGCCTGGGCGTCCGCGACCGACGGTGAGGCGGATTGGGCCACGTCCGACCCGGCGCCCTTGCCGGCCGCACCTGCCGTCGCGGCCGAGGCATTCTTGCTGGCCGGCATGGCGGCGCGCAGCGTGCCGGCAGAGATGAACGGCAGGACGCGATCACCCTCGGCTGTGTGGATGCGGGCGGGCCGCAGCGTGCCATTGTTGGCACGCGTGTAGATGTTCTCCTGCGCTCGGGCTGGTGACGGCGCGCCGCTCAAGAGCAGGCCAAGAAGCGCCGCCAGCCCGAGGAGCGCGAGGAACCGTTTTCGCACCAAAACTTCCCTCCTCTGACAGGCTGAGATAATTCAATGCCTGGCCAGGGCTGAGAAGCCCGATCCCCCCTTCGCTGGAATTTACGTGCTGCCGTCCGCCGGCTTTTCGTCACCGGGCGGTGCAGATTCGCGTCAGCGTAACCGGTCGAGCGCCGCACCGCAAAGGCCCGACTGCGCGAGCCGCTTACGTGAAGGAAAAGGTGACCAGTCGTTCGCCCACGGGCAGGAAGAGCCGTCCCGCGCTGGAGCTGGGGGACACGAAGTGGCGGGCGGTTCCGATGGCGGCCTTCTGCTTGACCTTGCCGCTGCGCGGGTCCAGGCCCCAGAGATAGCCCTTCTCGAAGTCGATGCTCCAGACCAGGCCGCCGGCGATCATCGGCGAGCCGGCGCGAAAATCGGGGGAGGTCCAGGCGACGTCGAAGCTCTTCCCCTTCACCTGGACCGCCTTCAGGCCGTGGTCGCAGGGCACGTAGACGTATGGCTCCTGATAGGCGGTGGTCCCGATCGCGTAGCAGCCGCCGTCCAGCTTCTTGGAAAAGAGCTGGCCACCGACGCCGCCGAGATGGCCGGCGTCCAGGAGATAGCCCACCCCTTCCTTGCCGACCTGGAAGACGCGATCGCCCGCGAGCAGGGTCGGCCCCACGCTGCCCAGGTCGTTGTCCCCCTTGTTCAGGTCCGCCCAGTTGGACGGGATGAATGCATCGGCCTTCTTCAGGTCCGGCGACAACCTCAGGACGGCGTTGTCGTCCTCCGGCTGCTTCGAGGGCGCGCCCTCCGAGCTGGTGGCCAGGAGCTCACCGCTGGGGAGGACCACGAGACCGCCAGGTGCCCAGAACGAACCCCCGAGCGTGCCGGGTGACTGGTAGAGGTCGGGCGTCCCCTGCCCGTCGGTGCGCACGCCGACGAGGTAGCCGTGCCAGCTCCCGCAGCTGCCGGCCCTACCCCCGAAGCCGGCGTACACCCGGCCGTTGGCAAGCGTCAGCGCCGGCCGGCTCAGCTGGTTGGGCAGGTCCGCCTGCGGGAGGTCAAGCGCGCGGCGCCAGCGCAGGCTGCCGCTGGCGAGATCGAGGGCGACCATCTCGAAGCTGGCCGGCGACAGGTAGGGGACCACGTACAGAGCTCCCGTGGTCGGGTCCGCGACCGGCGTCGAGAGCACGCCCAGCCGGGAGCCGATGTAGCTGGTGACCGGCCCGGGGCAGGGCTGCTGGGTGGCGTCGACGGGCTGGCCCATGCTGGTCTTCCAGGCCAGGCAGCCGCTGTCCTTGTCGAATGCGTAGACGGAGTCGTTCTGCGTGGCCACGATGGCGAGGTGCTGGACTATCAGGGGCTGGGTGAACACCGGGCCGTCCAGCCGGACGGCCCAGAGCGGGTTCAACCGCCCTGCCGCCGGCGAGCCGGCCCCGGCGCCGTGTCGGTCGTTCGTCAGGTGGTAGGTCGGCCAGTCGGCCGTGCCGACCGGGCCGGCGGTGAAGGCCGGCGGCGTCGGGCAGCTGCCCAGGTCCTGCTCGACCGGCGCATTGACCGTGGTCGGGTAGTTGGTGGGGTCGTCGGCGGTGCTGCCGCTCTGGCAGGCGGTCAGCAGGAGCCCGGCGGCCACCAGTAGGGAGACCAGGACGCGTCCCTGTCGACTCCCCGGCTCGAGGTTCCTAGAGCATCTCGGCATCCGGCCAGAGATCCTACGGCCGCGGCCGCCCGTCCCGCCTCCGGCGCACCTGGCCCCGCGCCGGCCCGGCAAGCGCAGGCGGTCCCGCTATGCTCGATTCGCTGTTCGTTCGCACGATCACGAAATGGGAGAAGCTGCCAGATGGTTGACACGGTGCCCCGCATCAGACTCAACGACGGCACGGACATTCCTCAGCTGGGCCTCGGCGTCTTCCAGGTTCCGCAGGACGAGGTGGCCGAGGTCGTCCGGTACGCCCTGGAATGTGGCTATCGAAGCATCGACACGGCGGCCGGCTACCAGAACGAAGAGGGTGTGGGCGAGGGGATCGCCTCCTCGGGTCTGCCGCGCGAGGAGATCTATGTCACCACCAAGCTGACCAACAGCGAGCACGGATACGACGCGGCGCTCCGTGCCTTCGAGGTCAGCCGGGAGAAGCTCGGGCTGAGCTATGTCGACCTCTACCTGATCCACTGGCCGCAGCCGGAAAAGAACCTCTACCTGGAGACGTGGCGGGCGTTCGAGAAGCTCAAGGCCGATGGGCTGGCGCGCTCCATCGGGGTCTCCAACTTCCTGATTCCGCATCTTCAGCGGCTGCTGGACGAGTCGGACGTCGTGCCCGTGATGAATCAGATCGAGGTGCATCCCGGC
>JALYYF010000226.1 GCA_030946725.1 Candidatus Dormiibacterota bacterium | reverse complement strand
GCCCTACCCGAGCGGCGAACCGCACATCGGCCATCTGAAGAACTACGCGATCGGCGACGCCGTCGCGCACTTTCATCGCCGCACCGGACGTCGTGTGCTGCACCCGATGGGCTATGACGCCTTCGGGCTGCCGGCCGAGAACCACGCCATCGCCACCGGCATCCATCCCCGGGTCTCCGTGGATGAGTCGATCGCCTCCTTCCAGCGCGCCTTCCGCCGCTGGGGCATCTCGATCGACTGGACGCGCGAGTTCGCCACCCACCAGCCGACCTACTACCGCTGGACGCAGTGGATCTTCCTCAAGCTGTTGCAGCGCGGTCTGGCCTACCGCAAGTCGGCGGCAGTCAACTGGTGTCCCCACGACGCCACTGTGCTGGCCAACGAGCAGGTCATCGACGGCCGCTGCGAGCGCTGTGGTCATCAGGTCGAGGTCCGACAGCTCGAGCAGTGGTTCTTCAAGATCACCGACTACGCCGACCGGCTGCTGGACGACCTGGGCCTGCTCGCGAACTGGCCCGAGAAGGTCAAGCTGATGCAGACGAACTGGATCGGCCGCAGCCACGGCGTGGAGGTCGACTTCCCCGTGGTCGGGCACGACGGTGAGGCGCTCCGCGTCTTCACGACCAGGCCGGACACGCTCTTCGGAGTGACGTTCATGGTGCTGGCACCGGAGCATCCGCTGGTCGAGCGCCTGACCACGCCCGAACACCGTGACGAGGTGCGTGAGTACGTCGAGCGGGCCCGCCGCGAGACCGAAATAGAGCGCCTTTCGACCGAGCGTGAGAAGACCGGCGTGCCCACCGGCGGCAGCGTCCTAAATCCGCTGACCGGCGAAGAGGTGCCGATCTGGGTCGGCGACTACGTCGTGATGACGTACGGGACGGGCGCCATCATGGCCGTCCCCGGACACGACCAGCGCGACTTCGAGTTCGCCCGCAAGTTCGGACTTCCCATCCGGGAGGTGATCGCGCCCGGGTCCGGCCCGCAGGGCCGGCTCGAAGAGGCGTACGTCGGCCCTGGCGTGATGGTCAACAGCAGCCAGTTCGACGGTCTCGGGACCGAGGCCGGCTTCGACGCGGTGGCCGATCTCCTGGAATCCTGGGGCATCGGCCGGCGCGTCACGCGCTACCGGCTGCGCGACTGGTTGGTGTCCAGGCAGCGCTACTGGGGCTGCCCGATTCCGATCGTCTACTGCGAGCGCTGCGGCACGGTGCCCGTGCCTCGGGAGGACCTGCCGGTCCTGCTCCCGGCCGAATACAAGCCGCTCTCGGAGAACGAGGACTTCATCCACGTCGCCTGTCCGCGCTGCGCCGGACCGGCTCGCCGGGAGACCGACACCCTGGACACCTTCGTCGATTCATCCTGGTACTTCCTGCGATACGTCAGTCCCAAGGACGACACGCAGCCCTTCGACCCTGAGCTGGCCGATCACTGGATGCCGGTCGACCAGTACACGGGTGGCGTCGAGCACGCCATCCTGCATCTGCTCTATTCGCGCTTCTTCCAGAAGGTGCTCTATGACGCGCGGCTGGTGAAGGACGTGGAGCCGTTCGTGCGTCTCTTCAACCACGGCATGGTGACCCGCTTCGGCTCCGCCATGAGCAAGTCGAAGGGCAACGGGATCTCGCCGGAGCAGCTGGTCAGCCAGCAGGGCGCGGACGCCGGCCGTGTCTATGAGATGTTCATCGGTCCGCCCCAGGAGGAGGTCGAGTGGACCGATTCCGGTCTCCAGGGCTGCGCGCGCTTCCTGCAGCGGGTCTGGCGCCTGGTCCTGGAGCCGGAGCAGGTGGTCAGAGAGGGCTCTGCGGCCGCCATCGACGGAGCGGCGCTTACCCGCAAGGTCCACCAGACCATCAAGAAGGTCACCGACGACTATCAGGGCTTCCGCTTCAACACCGCCGTCGCCGCGCTGATGGAGCTGACCAACACCTGCCAGGACTACCTGGCGGCCGGTGGTGCACAGGACCAGGCCTGGAACGACGCCATGCAGAACCTGATCCTGCTCCTCAATCCGCTGGCACCTCACCTGGCCGAGGAGCTCTGGCACCGGCGGGGCGGCAACGGCCTCTGCGCCGAGGCGGCCTGGCCGGCCCACGACCCAGCGCTGGCGGCTGAACCCGAGGTGACGCTGGTGGTGCAGGTTGCGGGCAGGGTTCGCGACCGTCTGCGAGTCCCGGCCGGCCTGCCGGAGACTGAAGCCCTCTCCGCCGCGCTCGACAGCGACAAGGTGCGGTCGACGCTCGGCCCGGAGGGCAAGCCGAGCAGGGTCGTCTACGTCCCTGATCGCCTGATCAACCTGGTCCCCTAACTCCCCGTTCTCCTCCACCCGCCTGCGGGGGGAGGCTGGGTGGGGGGCGTCGACAGCCCGGGACGCAACACTTTCCGGCATACTCGAAGCGCTGTCGCGCGACTCTAGCGGTCGCGCCCGTCGAGCCCACGGGCTCGCGCAGTTCGTCAAGGGGTGTTGGGTGGGGCTCGCGATAGGAGGCTGTCGTGGGCCCGTACATCCGGGTACTCAGCTCGCCGCGCGTTGCCCTGCCGCTGCTGGCCAGCCTGGCCGGCGCCCTGCCGATCGGGATGCTCAGCCTGGGCGTGCTGCTGCTGGTGCGCGATGCCAGCGGATCGTTGACCGAGGCGGGCGCCGCCGCCGGCGCGTTGACCCTCGGGAACGCCGTCGGGGCGATCGTTCAGGGTCAGCTCATCGACCGGCGGGGCCAGGGCGTGGTGCTGGTGGGTGCCGGCCTGCTCTGCGGGGTCTCGCTCGGGCTGCTGGTCGGCGAGGTGACTCACGCCGGCGCGGCGGCCGTGGTCGGCGCCCTTGCGCTGTTCGCGGGCGCCTCGCTGCCGGCCACCACGAGCAGCATGCGTGTGCTGATCCCGGTGCTCATTCCGGACTCGGCTCTCCGGACCGCGGCATATGCGCTTCTCGCCGCGATGTTCACGGCGGCGATGGTGGCCGGCCCGCTCCTGGTCACAGGGCTGCTGGTGCTGGGGGGAGCCACAGCCCCCGTGCTCGCCGCGGCCGGGCTTGCCGCGGCTGCGGCGATCCTCTTCGCCTCCACGCCACCCTCGCGTCAGTGGCTGCCTCGTCGAGGCGTTTCAGCGTTCCGCGGCCGGCTGACGCCCGGAATGAGGACGTTGATGATCGCGGCGCTCGGTTCGGGGATGGTCAACGGCATGGTTGGTGTGGGGGTGCCGGCGATCGCGATGGCCCATCGGGCCGCGGCGTCCGCGGGGATCCTGTTCGCGCTCGCAGGGCTTGGAGATATCGTCGGAGGCCTCGTCTACGGCGCTGGCCGCTGGCCGCTGCCGCTGCACTGTCGCCTCCCCTTGATTCAGGCAGGCTCCGCGCTGGTGGTCGGGTGCATGGGACTGGTGAGCGATCCGGCGGGTTTGGCGCCGCTGATGGTCCTCTGGGGCGCCGCGTCGGCGCCGGCTGCGATCGCCGTCTCGGCGCTGCTGGATCGGGT
>JALYYF010000220.1 GCA_030946725.1 Candidatus Dormiibacterota bacterium | reverse complement strand
CGCAGTGGATGTCGCGCCTGCCTTCCAGCTCCTGGAGCCTCGCGTCGAGCTCCTCCATCGTGGAGGCCGCCAGCGCGTTGCGCGCCTGGGGCCGGTCCACGACCAGGACCAGCACCCGGCCTTCCTGCTCGAGACGGATATCTGGCATGGACGCAAGATAGCTGCCGGTCCCCCTCCCCCGGCACGGCCGGGTACTCCCCCGACTGCGCGGACCGACTGCGCGGGGGAGAGACTGCCCTCGGCTCAGGCCCTGCCCAGGGAGCGGCCGATGAGCGTGCGCAGCGCCTGCTCGCTGGCGCTGCGGTTCTCGTGGTTCACCTGGTACATGGTCAGCACGTCCTGGCCCTGACGCCGCCGGCTGCTGAGCGCGTCGGGATCGAGGCCGGAGCGCACCTCGTCCAGCGGTGGCATCGGCTGGATGCGAACCGTGGTCTTCTCCAGGCGGCGCCGCGCCTCGGGCGAGAGCGCCGTCTGCGCCTCCTCGATCAGCTCCTGGAAGCGCTCCGAGCTGACCCGAAAGGGCATCGGCCGGCCCCGGGTGAGCGCCGACGCCCGGCGGAAGGCGTCTTCGCTGGCGGCGGTCAGCCCGACGTACCGGCTGACCCGCGCCAGCAGCCTCCAGGCCTCGGGGTCCTTGGGCGCACGGTCACACGCGGCCTGGGCCGCTTCCAGGGCGTCGTGCATGCGGCCTTCGCAATAGAGCTCGCGGGCCCGCTGGACGAGATCCATGCGGGCGATACGCTAACAGGGTGGGGACCAGAGCAGAACGGGCCGCGAGACGGGGGGAAGTACGTTGAGGACGATGCGCTTTTTCCGGCCGGTGCCCCGCGTCTCCCTGGCCCTGAGCTCGGACGCCGGTGCCCTCGCCAACCTGTACGAAAGGGCATGGGCAGGCTGCGATCCACGCCTCGACGCCAGGATGGTCGGAGACCAGGTGCCGTCCGTGGACGAGGTGCGTTCCTGGCTGGGCGGTGGCTTCGAGGTCTACCGCTCGCTGCAGGAGACCAAGCTGGCTGGCGCCATCCGCTGCAGCTTCCCGACCAGCACCTGCCACCTCGACCGTCTCGCCGTCGACCCGGACCTGCGGCGCCGCGGATTCGGCCAGGCGCTCGTGGAGCACGCGGTGGGGCGTGCCAAGCGGGCCGGCGTGACCCGGGTCTGGACCCAGATGAGCCCCAAGCTGGGGGACTCGATGGCGCTCTTCCGGGGGGTGGGGTTCCGGGAGGCCGGCCGTCACCTGCCCTCCTACTGGGGCGAGCCGATGGTCCTGCTCGAGCTGCCGATCTGACCCTGCCCGGTCAGCTGGTCGGCAAGCTGGCGCGCGCACTGGAAGGCGAATCCCATGCCGTGGCCGCTGTACCCACCGCACAGGTGGACGCCCGGACGGCCGGGCACCTCGCCGACCAGCGGCAGCTCGTCTGCGGTGAAGCCCATGATCCCGGCCCAGCGATGGGTCACCGGCGCGCTCGCGCCGAGGCGGCGGACCTCCTTCTCCAGAAGCGCCTGGATCCTGGCCGTGGGCACCGCCTGGTGTCCCACCTCCTCGCCGAGGGCGTGGTTGCGAAAACCGCCGGCCAGCAGGCGGCCGTCGGCCAGCTGGCGCCAGTACCGAAAGCCTCGATCGCTGTACGTGGGCCGGGCAACCAGGCGGCGCGGCTCTGCCGCCGTGCCCAGCATCTGCGCTCGGACGGGAGCGATGCCGATCTCCGGAAGCAGCAGGTTGGTGTAGGCGTTGGTCGCCAGCACGACGGCGCCGGCGAGGCACTCCCTGCCGCCGGCGTGGACGCGGACCCCGGCGGCCGAGGGCTCGATGGCGTCGACCTGCACCCCTTCGCGGACTGCGCCCTCGGGAGCGTGCGAGGCCAGCGCCGAGACGGCCCGCACCGGGTCCAGCTCCCCGTCGCGCGGGTTCAGAAGGCGCTTGCCGTCCCAGCTCGCCTCGAAGCCGTCCTCCCGCAGCAGCTCGGCGGAGGCAGCCAGGTCCAGCGCCTCCTCGCTGCTGGCCGGCAGGATCTCGCTGCCCGGCCGCCGGTATCCGACCTCATGTCCGTCCAGCGCCTCGGCCAGCAGGTCGTGGGTCTCCAGCGTGAAGCCCCATATCGAACGGGCGCGCCCGCGCCCGAATGTGCGCACCGCGGCCGCGTAGCAGGCGGCGACGCCGGCGAGCAGGAAGCCGGCGTTGCGGCCGCTGGCTCCAGCGGCCAGCCGGTCGCGCTCCACCAGCACGGCGTCCGCGCGCCCGCGCAGCCAGTGGAGCAGGGAGACACCGGTGATGCCGCCCCCGATCACCAGGATCTCGGCGCGGTCGGGCAGCGGGCCTGGCCGGCGCCGCGGCGGCAGGCCCCAGGCCGGGACCGTCCCGACCAGAGGGTCCCCGGAGCGGCCCTCGCTAGCCGCCTCCGCCGGCACCGGCCTCCAGTCCCGGCTCGGTGAGCTTTCCCGGATCGATGATTCGGTCGAGCTCCTCTTCGCTGAAGCCCCGTTCGCGGGCCAGCTCCCGGATCGTGCGGCCGCTGCGCAGCGCCTCCTTGGCCATCTTCGCAGCCTCGTCGTATCCGACGACCGGTGCGAAGGCCGTGGCCAGCATCAGGCCCTGCTCCACCAGCTGCGGCCCTCGCTCGGTGGCCTTGAGGCCCTCGACGCAGCGCTCGGAGAAGTTCTGGGCTGAGCGGCCGAGCAGCGTGATCGACTCCAGGAGCGCGACCCCGGACATCGGCATCATCACGTTGAGCTCCAGGAAGCTGCCGGTCTGGCAGAAGCCGACCGTGGTGTCGTTCCCGAGCACCCGGGCCACCACCATCATCAGCGACTCCACGATCACGGGGTTGACCTTGCCCGGCATGATGCTGCTTCCCGGCTGGGTCTCGGGCAGGGCCAGCTCGGCCAGTCCGGCCCGGGGGCCCATTCCCATCAGCCGGACGTCGGAGGCGACCTTCCAGAGGCTGAGCGCGATCGTGCGCAGCCCGCCGTGCGCGGCGAGCACCGCGTCGATGGCGGCCTGGGCGTGGAAATGATTGTCAGTCTCGCGCACCGGCAGCCCGGTCATCTCGGCCAGGCGCGGGCAGGCGCGGCGCGCGAAATCGGGGTGGGAGTTGATCCCGGTGCCCACCGCCGTGCCGCCGAGCGGCACAGAGAGCAGCTCCTCCTGGGCCTGGCGGGCGCGGCGGACGGACTCCTCCAGCTGCCCGGCGTACCCGCGGAACTCCTGGCCGAGCCGGATCGGGGTGGCGTCCTGAAGGTGGGTGCGGCCCGTCTTCACGACGGGCATGAACTCCTCCGCCTTGGCGGCCAGGGCGGCGCGCAGCCGCTCCAGTCCGGGCAGCAGGTCCTCCTCGATGGCCTCGGCGGCGGCCAGCTGGATCGCGGTCGGGATGGTGTCGTTGGAGGACTGGCACTTGTTGACGTCGTCGTTGGGGTGCACCCGGGTGCCGTCGCGCAGGCGCTGGGTGGCGAGGTTGGCGATCACCTCGTTGAAGTTGGTGTTGGTCGAGGTGCCGGAGCCAGTCTGGTAGACGTCGATGGGGAAGTGCTCGTCGTGCAGGCCGTCGGCGACCTCCTGGGCCGCCGCACTGATCGCCGCGGCCCTGTCCATGTCGAGGAGCCCCAGTTCGGCGTTGACCTCCGCGGCGGCCTTCTTGATGAGCGCCTGGGCGCGGATGAACCGGCGCGGGAAGCGCTG
>JALYYF010000207.1 GCA_030946725.1 Candidatus Dormiibacterota bacterium | reverse complement strand
GGGATGTCCGGGTTCATGCCCTTGGCCCAAGCCTCGTCGCCCATCCTTCCCATCAAGTGCTCGATGGTCTGCTCGACGGCGCGCCTGGCTCTGGCCAGATCGCTGTCGACCAGGCGATGGTCCTTCTTCACCACCCGGCCGTTGACCACAACAGTGTGCACATCCCCGCGTTGCGCCTGGAAGGCCAAGTGGCCGTAGGGATGCAGCAGCGGAAACATCACAGGTGAAGCGTCGTTCTTGATCAGCACCAGGTCGGCCTTCTTGCCAGCCTCGACGCTGCCTACCACGCTGTCGAGCCCGAGCGCCTTGCTGCCGCCGCGCGTGGCCCAATCAACCACCTGCTCCGCCCGCAGGTGGACGTGGGTGATCGTCTCCTGCCTGGCGTGCGCCTCCAGGTGATCGCGAGACCGGTCGGCGCCGAGCGTCGCCCGCATCGCCGAGAACAGGTCGGCGCTCCACCAGACCGAAGTGTCCATGGACATTGACACCGGGATCTGGTGCTGGCGCAGCTGCCAGGTCGGAGGGTAGCCCTGCCCGGCGCTCTGCTCGCTCTCGGTGGAGATGGACACCGAGCCACCCGTGGCGGCGATGCGGTTGTAGGAGTCGGGCGTAAGGGTGGCGGCGTGCACGTAGATGGTCTGCGGCGTCATGAACCCGCTCTCGTGCATCAGCCGGATCCCGTCGTCATTGGTGGCTCCCCAGACGCCGGCGTGCGTGGTGACCGGCACGTCCAGCTCTCGCGCGACCTCGAAGGCGGCGCGCTCCGGGAACTGGGGATCGCCGGTGACGTCGAAGGCCATCTGGAAACCGGGCATGTCGCCGCCGCCGGCGATACGCCGCTTCACGAAGTCCCTGAACTCCGGTTTCGCCGACCATTCCCAGGGTCCCTGCTGGATGTTGCCGTAGGCCAGCACGAAGCGCCCCGGAACCTCGAGCAGCGCGTCGAGCGCGGCGTCGGCGTGCTCAACCGTCTGCAGACCGTGTGACCAGTCGACGGTCGTGGTGACACCGGCGTCGATTGCCTCGAGTGCGGAGAGCAGGTTGCCGGAGTACACGTCCTCGGGGCGGAAGAGCTTTCCCGACTCCAGGTAGTACCAGACGAAGTACTGGGTGAGGGTCCAATCGGCGCCGTATCCGCGCATCGCCGTCTGCCACATATGGCGGTGGGTATCGATCATGCCCGGCATCAGGATCCCGTTCGAGGCGTCGATCTCCAGCGCGCCCTGGGGCGCGCGCAGGCCAGGTCCCACCTCGGCTATCCGCTCCCCCACCACGAGCACGTCGGCGTTCGGCAATGCCCGGTGAGCGTCGTCCATGGTGAGGACGAGCCCGTTGCGGAAGAGGACCGGACGGCTGGGCTCTGGCGTCGCGCTCATCGCACCTCTCTCCTTTGCTACTCGGGGCGGCTGCCCTTCGAAGCGTTCGGGCCGCGGCCCGGTGGCGCGACCCGGCGCGCCGAGTCTCAGCGGCGCTCACGCTGGCGCAACTGTGGCCGCCACGGCCACCCATGTCAAGCCGGCCCAGCTCGACCGCCGACCCCGCGTCCGTCCGGTGCGCGAGGGGCGGCCGGCGGGGCGTCGATAGAATGAGGCCCCGAAGTATTTCTCGAACCTCCTGCGGAGGAGTGGCGGGTGGCGAACTCGAATCACGACGGCGGTTCTGGCGGTTCCGGCGGTTCCGGTGATCTGGCCGCGGGCCGGGGCCCGCTTTCAGGGCTGCTGGTGGCCGACTTCTCCCGGGTGCTCGCCGGTCCGTACTGCACCATGCTGCTCGGCGACCTGGGCGCCGAGGTGATCAAGGTGGAGGGTCCGGGAGGCGACGACACGCGGGCCTGGGTCCCTCCGGTCCGCGACGGGGTCTCCACCTACTACCTGGCGATCAACCGGAACAAGAAATCGGTGGTCCTCGACCTGCGCAAGCCCGAGGACCTGGCGGCGGCGCGAGAGCTCGCCGCGCGGGCGGACGTGATGGTGGAGAACTTCAAGCCGGGGGGGCTTGCCCGCTTCGGCCTCGACTACGAGACGGTCAGCCGGTCGAACCCGCGCGTCGTCTACGCGTCAATCAGCGGCTTCGGCCCCGGCGGCGGGGCGGCCCTGCCGGGATACGACCTAGTGGTCCAGGCCATCTCCGGTTTGATGAGCCTCACCGGAGCTCCTGACGGACCGCCCTTCCGGGCCGGCATCTCCGTGTTCGACGTGCTCTCAGGGCTCAACGCCACGATCGGAGTGCTCGCGGCGCTGGAGCACCGGCATCGCTCCGGCCGCGGCCAGCACGTCGAGCTGAGCTTGATGTCGTCAGCCCTCTCGGGAATGGTCAACCAGACCAGCGCCTTCGTCGCCGGCGGCGTGGTTCCCTTCCGGATGGGCAACGCGCACCCGAGCCTCTTTCCCTACGAGCCGCTGCCCACCGCCGACGGCGACCTGATCGTCACGGCCGGCAACGACGTGCAGTTCCGCAAGCTGTGCCACGTCCTGGGGGCACCCGAGCTGGCGGACGATCCCCGCTTCGAGCACAACAAGGACCGCACGGCAAACCGCGAGGAGCTGCGCCCGCTGCTCGAAGAACGGCTTCGCGACCGTCCGCGGATGGAGCTGTTCCACGAGCTGATCGCCGCAGGCGTCGCCTGTGGCCCCATCAACACCGTTGACGGTGGCATCGCCTTCGCCGAAGAGCTTGGCATGCAGCCGGTCATCCAGGCCGGAGAAGGTGAGGCTGCGGTGCCGGGCGTTCGCAACCCGATCGCTTTCTCCGAGACACCGCCTCGCTACGACCTGCCGCCGCCTAGCCTGGATGAGCACGGCGAGGAGATCCGTCGCTGGCTCGCGCAGCCGGCCGGCACGCCGGCCCGACCGGACAAAAAGAGATGACGGAGCCCAACTCGGTGCCGACCTTCCCCACCTCCCTGGGAACCTCCGAGGCGACCAGCATCCGGCTGCTCGGCCAGGACCTTGCGGCCGACCTGATGGGCAAGGTCGGGTTCGGCGAGCTCGCCTTCTGGCTGGTGGCGCAGAGGCGGCCCACCCCATCCGAGGTCCGCGTGTTCGAGGCGGTCCTCGTGGCGCTCGCGGACC
>JALYYF010000193.1 GCA_030946725.1 Candidatus Dormiibacterota bacterium | reverse complement strand
GCCTTGCCAGGACGATCCACGCGAGGAGCGCTCGGCGGGCGGAGGGCGGGAATGCCTCCCAGTTGTGGCGGGCCGGCGGCGAGGCGTCGAGTGCTGTGGCGAGGTCCGGTGGCATCTCGAGGCGGTCGACCGGGTCGAGGATGCTCCAGCTGCCGTCCGACCTGGCGCGCTCGACCGCGGCCATACCGGCAGGCGCCACCCGTCCGGCCAGGAGCGTCCGGTGGAATCTCTCCTTGTTCAACTTCGACCAGGGGCTCCGAGCCCGGCGCGGAGCAAAGTACCGCTTCGAACGCTGTTCGTCGACGCCGGCCGCTTGGCCGTCGATCCAGCCGAAGCTGAGCGCTTCCTCGACCGCCGCGTTGTAGTCGAGGTCTCGACGGCCGGTCGACCGCCGCGAGCCCACCAGCCAGACGCCGGTCGCCGTCCCGTGGTTGCGCTCCAGCCATCGACGCCAGGCATCGCGGTTGTTCAGCTCGACGTGCAGTGCACGATGGAGCGCACGCGCGGACATGGTTATCTCGGCGTGCCTCCCGCAAGCATCTCGAGGTAGTGCGGGTTGTACATGATCCCCAGGATGTTCCCGAAGGGATCGACGACCGAAGCGGTGACGAATCCCATGCCGCGCTCGGTCAGCGGTTGATACTCCTTCGCCCCCATGGAGAGCAGCTTCTGGAGAGCGGCTCGAACGTCGTCGACGTGCCAGTACAACACGGCACCTGCCGGGCCGCTGGCTGAACCGCCCGGCGCGTAGCGGCTGTCGATCAGGCCCAGTTCGGCCTGGCGGTCGCCGACACGAAACTCGTAGTACCCCGGGCGCTCGAAGTACGGCTCGATGCCAAGCAGCTCCACGTACCACTTCTTCGCCGCCTCCAGATCGTCCGCCCAGAAACTGACGGTGGCGAATCCTCGCAACATTCCGGCCTTCTCCTCTCGCTGGCTGCGCATTCCTGTTCTCGTGACGCAGCAAGCATCACATCCATAAGTGGTCATCCTGTGACCATGTTTCGTGCCATCCTGGAGCCATGCGCGCAGACAGGCTCGTCGCCGCCTTGCTCGTCCTTCAGGCCAGGGGGCGGGTCACCGCCGAGGCGCTTGCCGAGGAGCTCGAGGTCTCGGTCAAGACCGCGCGACGGGACCTCGAGGCGCTGGCCACCGCCGGCCTGCCGGTCTACGCGCAGCCCGGCCGTGGCGGAGGCTGGTCGCTGCTGGGCGGCGCACGCACCGACCTGAGCGGCATGACAGCGGCGGAAGCCAGGGCACTGTTCCTCCTTGCGGGGCCGGGTGCGTCTGCGGCGCCGGATGTCAGGGCCGCGTTGCGCAAGCTGGTTCGGGCTCTGCCCGAGACGTTCCGGGCCGAGGCCCAGGCGGCAGCCTCGGCCGTGATACTGGACGCTATCCGTTGGGCTGGCACCGCTCCGCCGTCGCAGCCGCACCTCGAATCGCTGGAGCAGGCCGTCATCGAGCGGCGGCAGGTCCGTCTCGATTACGTGGACCGGCGCCGGCACGAGTCCACCCGCACCGTCCATCCCCTCGGCCTCGTCCGCAAGGGCTCGGCCTGGTACCTGGTGGCCGGGACAGACGGTGGCCAGCGGACGTTTCAGTTGCCGCGGATTCGGGCGGTGGTCCTCCTCGATGAGCGCGCCGTCCGACCCGAGGGCTTCGACCTCTCGCGGACCTGGGCAACGACGGTTGCGGCGGTCGAGCAACGCCGCCGCCGCGTTCGTGCCGTCGTCCGCGTGCCTGCCCACGCCGTTGGCCCGCTCCGCGAAGGTTGGGGCACCGACCTGACGGTGCTCTCCGAGGGCGAGGACCGGTCGGTCCTGATCGAGTTGGCGGCCGCCATGCCGGAGATGATCGCGGAGCAGCTCGCCGGCTGGGGCGCTCAGTTGTACGTCATCAGCCCTGACGTGGTTCGGGAACATCTGGCTCGGATCGGCGCCGAGCTCGCCGATCGCTACGGTCGCGCGTCGAATGGAGAAACGGACTCGAGCACAGGGCCTTAATCGACCCGTCGGCAAGGTGCAGGATCCCGCTTGCTAAGGTGGCAGGGCTCGAGGGTTGGGATGGCGACCCGAGGGGAATCTCAAGACGTTAGCCTTCTGTGACCACCACTCAGGGAGCGTAAGCATATGGGACTATTCGGCGAGATCCGGCGCGAGTTCATCGCCAGGCCGGACCAGGCCAAGGGCCAGATCCTCTACAAGTGGCCCGACACCAACATCAGAAAGCTGACCCAGCTGACCGTCGAGCAGGACGAGCTCGCGGTCTTCTTCCGTGACGGCCGCGTCCAGGGCACCATCATGCCCGGCCGCTCCACTCTCGACAGCTCGGAGATCCCCTTCCTCGGGGCGCTCGTTGACGCCGCATCCGGCGGCAACCTCTTCAAGACCGAGATCTACTTCGTCTCCACCCGCGAGTTCCCGAACCTGCCTTTCGGCGGGATGATCGACAACGTCGTCGATCCGGAGACGACGCTGGCGATCGGGCTCCGCGTATTCGGCGAGTATTCGCTGAAGGCGATCGAGCCGCAGTCGCTGATCCTGAACCTCGTCGGCACCCAGAACATCCAGACCAACGATCAGGTCACCGACTGGATGCGCGAGCAGCTCCTGAAGGTGCTGCGCACCGACGTGGTCAGCCACGTGGTCTCCCAGAACTGGCCCATCCTGGGCATCGCCGCCCACACCGAGGAGATCGAGCAGGAGACGCTGCAGAAGGTGCAGAGCTACGTCGCCTCCTACGGCCTCCAGATCATGCGGCTCGGGAACTTCACCATCTCCATCAAGGAGGACGACGAAGAGACCCTCAAGAGGTACCGGAAGGACGCCCAGTACTCACGCCTTGCCGGCGGCTTCCAGCAGTACAGCGTCGGTGAAGCCCTGCAGGGCGTCGGCGAAGGCGCCGCCCAGGGTGGTGGCGGCTCCAATCCCGCGGTGCTCGGCATCGGCCTGGGCCTGGGCGGGATGGTGACCGGCGCCGGTCAGACGGTCGCGGCGGGCGGCCAGGTACAGGTTCGCTGCGGCAAGTGCGGCACGCTGAACTCCGAGAACGCCAAGTTCTGCTCGAGCTGCGGGCAGACGCTGGCCCCGGCCCCGGCCCCTGCGGGTGCGGTCGTCGCCTGTCCCAGCTGTGGCACGCAGAACGCCGCGACCGCGAAGTTCTGCTCCAACTGCGGAGCCTCCCTCCAGGCGCCGACGACTGCGACCTGCCCCCAGTGCGGCACCGAGAGCCCGGCCGGCACCAAGTTCTGTCCAAACTGCGGCGCGAACCTCGCCACCCCGCCGTCGCAGCCACCGGGCCCCACCCCGCCGGCGAGCTGACCCCAACACGTTGAGCCGTCGTCTTCGCCGCCTGCTCTGGTGGGCGGCTCTGCTGATGCTGGTCGTCGCCCCGCTGCTGGGGCTGCCCACCGTCGCCTTCGCCAGGGGCGGCGGAGGTAGCCATTCGGGCGGCGGGGGCGCCAGCCACTCGGGCGGCGGCGGAGGCGGGGGTGGCGGCTCCAGTGGAGGCGGCGGAGGGTACTCCGGAGGCAGCGGTGGCGGAGGCTTCGTGGGCGGCGGTGGGTTCAATCCGTTCGCGGTGCTGCCGATCGCGATCATCGTGATCCTGGTCGTGTGTGCCGTGATCTACGTATCCGCAAGGCATCCTCAGGTCCACGGCGACTTCCACCCCGACTCCGGCGGCTGGGAACCCGAGCCCAAGCCCGCGGGCCCCGACCCGCAGGTCCAGGCGGGTGTCGCGGAGATCAAGACGGCCGACCCCGACTTCGAGCCTGAGAGCTTCCTTCAGCGCGCGGAGATGGCCTTCCTGCTGGTCAAGCGGGCGTACCAGGATCGCAACGCGCACGCCGGTCGCGCCTTTCTGTCACCGCCGCTCTGGCAATCCTGGGGCCAGGAGGTGTCGACCCTTACAGAGCGTCACCAGAGACCGGTGCTCGAGAACCTGAACGTGCGGGGGATGCAGGTGCCCGCCGTCAGCCATGACGGCGATGGAGACGCCGTCCAGGTCCACTTCGACTACGTCGCGGCGGTCCAGTTCATAGAGGACGGCGACGGGCGGCTGGTCAGCGGCAGCGCCGACGACCAGCGTCTGGGCGAGCTCTGGACCTTCGCGCGGAAGCCGGGTGCCAGGACGGTGGCCTCGGGCGGAGCGACGGCGTCGGTGTGCCCCAACTGCGGTGCCCTGCTCAAGCTCAACGACGACGGCCAGTGCGACTACTGCAAGGCAGACATCACCAGCGGCCGCTACGACTGGGTGGTCACCCGGATGGACCAGGACTGGTTTCGCGGCGCCTCCACGGCCGCCGCCTTCGGAGCCGCCGAGCTGGACCCGGCGAGCGGCATGGCCACCATCAAGGCGAGCGATCCACAGTTCGACGAGGAGGCCTTCCGCGCTCGCGCCCAGCAGGCCTTCTTCGCCCTCCAGCAGGCCTGGCAGGACCGCGATCTCCACGCCAGCCGCCCGTTCATGAGCCCCGGCCTCTACCTGGGCTGGTCGACCCAGGTCCAGCAGCTCATAGATCTCCACAAGAAGAACGTCCTCGAAGGACTGCGAGTGGATGGGATCGACGTGGTGAAGGTCGTCCACGGCAGCGCCTTCGACGACGTCACCGTCCGGGTCACCGCCACCACCGCGGACTACGAGGTCGACGAGCAGACGGGCAAGATCATCTTCGGCAGCCGTGACCCCTCACAGTTCACCGAGTACTGGACGTTCCAGCGCTCCGTGGGAGTTCAGACGACGAGCAGGAGCATCCTGGACAAGGTCTGCCCCAACTGCGGCGCACCGCTCGAGATCAACCAGGTGGGAGAATGCCGCTACTGCAAGGCGGCCGTCACCAGCGGCCGGTTCGACTGGGTACTTTCGAGGATCGAGCAGGAAGATGACTACGCCGGATGAAGAGCCGAAGCCGGACGACGGGTTGAAGCCGGGGGCCGGCAAACCTCTCGTCGAGGGCCCTCCCGCCTCCGTAGGTGAGCCCATCCCCGCCCGCACGGTCAACCTCACGGCGGGCATCACCGGGCTGGTGCTCCTGGGCGTGGCGGGGATCGTGACCCTGATCGTCCTGATCGTGATAGTCCTGGCCATCCTCGGCCACATCCGGTAGAGGAGCCCTCTACCAGAAGGCGCGGACGGCTGCGGTCGTCGCGGCGGCTGCCAGGAGCACCACGACGGGGGAGCGGCGGGCCATGATGGCCAGGCCGGCCATCGTCACTCCCGCCAGCCGGGCGTCCACCGTCAGGCTGTGCCCGGTGGCCAGCGTCTGCACTGCCACGAAGCCGGCCAGGAGCGCGGGGGCGAGCAGCTGCAGCCAGCGGTCGAGGCGGCGCGGCAGGGCTCTGCGCACCACCATCGGTCCCGCCGCCCGGAGCAGGATGCAGATGAGGCTCACGATCGCCACGGCGGCCCAGACCGTGGTCATCGGCGCCTCCCCGCGAGCCAGCCGGCGATCGGTCCCAGAGCGGCGGCCCCCAGGATGGGCAGTCCCGCGGGAGCGACGGGCACCAGGGCCAGGGCGGCGGCAGCGGCCGTGAGCGAGGCCAGCACCTGCGCCCGGTCCCGACCCACGGCCTGGACCAGGAGGTAGAGGAAGAAGGCCGGGTAGACAGCGTCGAGACCGAGTCTCTCGGCGCCTCCAAGCCGCGCCAGCAGGTGGTCGGCGCCGAGCAGGCCGGCAGCCGTCCCCGCGGTCCAGGCCAGCCTGGAGACAGCTCCGGCGCCCACCATCAGCTTCGCGCGGGAGCCTTCCCCGTTCCGGCTGAGCGCCCAGGAGGCGTCCGTCACGAACTGGGACTGGATGAAGCGGCGCACCCGGCCGCCTTCCATGACGGGCGCCAGGGTGACGCCCATGACCAGGTAGCGCGAGTTCACCGCCAGCGTGGCGACGGCAGCGGCGACCAGCGTGCCGTGCTGGCTGAGGACCGAGGAGGTCGCGAACTGCGCGGTTCCCGAGAAGGCCAGCACAGACATCACGACAGGCGCGATGGACCCCATGCTGGCCGCTGCCACAACGCCGAAGGCGACTCCGTCCAGGAGGTCTCCAAGACCCATGGGCGCCATCATGCGGGCGCCCGCCAGATAGTCGGCCAGGCCGCTACTCTCTAACGTTCTAGATCTCATATGCCTGTTAGGCTACGCATAACGGTCGTAAGATGTCTAGCGTGTTAGACGGCGATCCTCTCCGATTGGCTGATCCGCCCTCTCTGGCGGGTGGGTCCCTCTGCCTGGACTTCGCGAACACGGTCGACGATCGGACGGACGCCAATCCGATCGACCACGTGACCTCCTACCCCGCCCTCCTGGCCTGGTCCCACTACGCCGGGGCGCTGAGCCAGGCGGAGGCGTTTCGGCTCCAGGAACTGGCGCTCAGAGAGCCGGCACGGGCGGAAAGGGCCCTGGCCATCGCCCTGTCAGCCCGCGCAGCGATCTACGCCATCTTCGCCGCCGTCGCCGTCGATGGCGAAGCCCCGTCCGCTCTCTTGACGCCTCTCAACCGTTTGCTCGGAAGAGCGGGTGGCGTCCCTCGGCTGGTGCCCGAAGGGACGGGAGCTCGGCTGGCGTGGGAGGCTGGTCCGGAGGTGAACCTCGACACGCCGGCCTGTCGCATCCTCGGCTCGGCCGCCGAGCTGCTGACCGGCCTGGATCTGCCCAGGGTCGCTCAGTGCGCGGCTCCCGACTGCTCCTGGCTGTTCCTGGACCTGACCAGGAACCACAGCCGGCGCTGGTGCCGGGCGGAAGGCTGCGGCGTCCGGAACCGCTTCCGCCGCTACTATGCCCGGCACCGGACGGACGCTTGAAACCAGCAAGCCGGCTCCTCAGGATGGCCGCCGTCTTCTCGCTCCTGACACCAGCCGTGACCGGTCCCGCATACCATCCGCTGAGCCGTTCCCTGAGCGTGCTCGGCGAGCGTGGCGCGCCGCTCTCGCTGCCCGTCAACCTCAGCTTCGGCGTCCTGGGCCTCTCCGTGCTGGCACTGGGCGTGGCCCTGGACCGCGTCGTCCTCGGCAGCGGTCGGGGAGGGGTCAGGCTGCTCGTCCTGGCCGGCGCCAGCCTGGTCGGGGTGGCCCTGGTGGCGCGCGACCCGGCACAGCCCTCGCTGCTGGCCCTTCACCGCCTCCTGGCGCTGCTGGCCTTCTGCAGTCTCGCGCTGGCACCGCTTTTGCTGGCCCGGCGCCTTGCCGCCGACCTGGCGTGGCGCGCCCACGCTCGGCCGAGCCTGGGTTTCGGTGTGGCGGCGCTCGCCCTGCTCTTAGTCGGAGCGGCGCTCATCGCGACCCACCAGCTGCACGCCGGCTTGTGGGAGGTCGTCTTCGCCGGCCTCAGCCTGGTCTGGCTGACCCTGACGGCGGCGCGGCTGACGCTTGGAGCCTGGCGACCGACGGCTCCCCGCCCGGACGGCGGAAGCTGAGGCCGGCGGTCACACG
>JALYYF010000184.1 GCA_030946725.1 Candidatus Dormiibacterota bacterium | reverse complement strand
GTGGCAACCAGAGCACCACGACCTGCTCCAACTGTGGTCAGCCCGTTCCGGTCGGTGCACGCTTCTGCATGCACTGCGGGGCTCCCGTGAGCACCGCGACGACCCGGACCTGCCCACGCTGCGGAGCTTCCAACCCGGCCTCCAGTACCTTCTGCAGCAACTGCGGGAACGCGCTCTCCAGCGCACCGGCGGCCACGCCGCCCCCACCCCCGCCACCCGGATCCTTCCAGCCGCCCCCAGGCCCGGGCGGACCTTACGGAGGCGCTTCCACCCCGCCGCCCTCAGGCCCATTCGGCCTTGGGAATGTATTCGGCGGTGGTTCTGGCCGGCCGTCATGGGGCCAGATCGCCCTCGGCGGTCTCGGCGGTCTCGCCCTCGGCTCGATCCTGGGCGGCGGCCGCGGATTTGGTGGACGCGGACTCTTCGGTGGGGGCTGGGGTGACGACGGCGGCGGATGGGGCGACCGCGATGGCGGTGACTGGGGTGGCGGTGACGGCGGAGGTGACGGTGGTGGAGACGGCGGCGGCGGCGACGGGTAAGAGTGACGCCCGCCGCCGCGCTCATGCCGGCTGAGCCGGCCTAGAGGTGCGGCCTCTAGAGGTGCGCGTCTGTCGGAAGCAGTCCCTGGTCCGCGAGGACGCGGATGAACCGCTCGTACTCTTCACGCCTCTCGAGCAGCGCCGAATGATCCGGGCAGAGCGCGACCTCGATGCCGAGCCAGCTCGGCTGGCTGGGCTGAGTCGCGTCGCCGGACATCAGACGAACCGTCACCGGGACCGCCATCGGCAGGCTCGGTTTCGAGCAGTCGCTGACCTGACAAATCATCTTGGCCCTCATCTTGGTATGGCTCGGCGGCGGCCGCAGTGCTCGGTGGACGGCACGGCAGAGGCATTCCGGTCTCCGGCAGCTCGCGGCGCTGCGGCGGCCGCTCGCGGGCGCGACCGCCTCACCGTCTCACCGTACGAGCAGAACCGGCCGGTCCGCCGACCGGATGATCTTGTGGCTCGCGGAGCCGATCGCCATCTCCTTGAGCTGGGACATCAGCGGCTGAGCATGGTCCGAGCGCGCAGCGCGATCGCTACGGCGACCCGCGTCTCGGGGTCGTCCAGCGAGAGGCCGGTGAGGCTCTCGATCCGCTCGATGCGGTAGTTGATCGAGTTGATGTGGATTCCCAGGTCCCGCGCTGCGGCGCGGCGGATCCAGCGGGCTCCCGCCAGCGCCTCCAGCGTCGCCATCAAGGGAGTCTCACGCGACTCGGCGTACTTGACCAGCGGCCCAAGCACCTCGTGGGCGAAGGCCCGCAGCGCCTCCGGCGACTGGACGTCGAGCAGCAGGCGGAAGGCGCCCAACGAACGGTAGGAGGTCACCTTCGACTGTCCGCCCGCACGCCTGGACAGCCGCAGAGTCTGCCGGGCCTCGGTGTGGGAGCGAGCCAGCTCGCCGACGGAGGCGGCCAGGTTGCCGATGCCGACCGATGCGGTGGCTGGGCGCAGCACTGGCCCGGCGGCGGCCAGCAGGAGGTCGCCGAGGCGCTCGGCCGCGGCCACGTCGGGGGCGGCTTCGCCCGGCACAAGCACGACGCCGCTGGCGGAGCGGACCACGCAGAGAGCTCCCGGAATGCGGCGGCGCACCAGCTCCGTCAGCACCAGGTCGAGTCCGTCCTGGCGCCGCCGCATCGTGGCCTTCGCCTCCTCGCCGATGTCGTCCGGCTCGAGCACGACCACCCAGGCCTGGTCGGGCAGCCGATGTCCCAGCCTCTCGGCCTGGCGGGCCAGTCGCTCGGCTTCGGCGGCGTCGAGACCGCCGGCCAGCAGCTCCTCGACGAGGTCGCCGCGCAGACGGCGCTCGACCTCGGCCGCGGCGCGGTCCTTGGAGAGTTCGAGGGCGAGCACGGTCGACCCGTGCTCCAGCGAGCGTCGGCGGCCGTCGGGGTCGACGGGCGTCTCGGCGGCCACCACCGCCAGTACACCGAGGAGGTCGCCCCCCGCCCGTACCGGGATCAGGTCGATCGGGCGCCGGGGCCGCCCGGCGCTGATCCGGACCTTGCGCATGCCCAGGCTCAATATCGCGGGCGGCAGTTGGAGGCGGTCCGGCAGACCCTCCAGGCCCTTGCCCTGGGCATCGCCGACCTCGGGCCCACCGCGGCCGTCGCTGCCTTCGCCGGAGCCACGGATCCGGAACCCCTCGGCCGAGTAGAGCGCGGCGGCGCCACCGGCCAGGGATCCGACCGCCTCCATGATCATGGGGATGCCGGCTCCCTCGAGGGAGAGTCGCGTGAAGCGCTCGTGGATGGCGTGCGAGAGCTTGATCTCGGCCAGCTGCGCCTCCAGCCGGCGCTGGAGCTCGCTTCGCTCCAGGATCCCCGCCACCTGGCCGGCGATGGCCCTCAGGAAGTCCACGTCCTCGTCCGTGAAATCGCGCTTCTCGATGGACTGTACGTTCAGCACACCGACCAGCCGGGGTCCCGACTCGATCGGCACCGAGAGCATGGAACGAAACCGCTCCTCGTCCAGGCCCGGAACCCATTTCCAGTGCGGCTCCAGGGAGACGTCGGAGACAAGCTTGGGCTCGCGCGTCTCCGCGACCCAGCCTGTGATGCCCTCGCCGACCTTCATGCTGACCTGGCCCACCATCCGCTCGTTGAGGCCGTTGGTCGCAGTCAGAGCCAGGTCCCGGCCCCCCGACTCCACCAGGTAGAGCGAGCACACATCGGTGTCGATCGCTGCCGTCGTCTCCCGGATTATTAGCTCGACCAGCTCACTCGAGTCACGGGTCGCGGCGGCGGACTGCGAAAGGCGTTGTAGGAACTCCAGCTCGCGGATAGCGAGTTGCAGGTCGCGCTCCTGCGAGACTTCCGCGCGCACGGCAACTACGTTAGACGGCTCCCCCCACATTCGAATTGTGAGATGCGACATAGGGAGGGCGCCCCCCCGTCGTTCGCTTCACACGAACGGATCTTCTTTCAGCCGCCGGGATGCAGATGTCCCGAGCGTCAATCGAGCTGCCTTCCCGTGCGCCACCGGTCCATCAGCACCAACCGCTCGTGGCGACTTGGTGCATGTCACACGAGCTCTGCCGGGTGCCGTCGCTGATAGTGTCGGCCGACAGAGTTTCAGCGACCTCGCTGAGAGTCTGCAACACCTGAAAGGAGGACGTTCGACAGATGTACCTGGACCTGGTCCCGGCACCGACCTGGCTGAACTCAGGCGACACCGCCTGGCAGCTGGTGGCCGCAACTCTCGTGGGCCTGATGAGCGTGCCCGGTCTCGCGATTCTCTACGCGGGACTGATGAAACGCAAGTGGGCGGTCAACTCTTCGCTGATGGTTCTGTACGGATTCGGAGCCACACTCGTCGTCTGGTCTTTCTGGGGCTACAAGATGGCCTTCGGCACGCAGATCACAGACGTCCTGCACTTCGTGGGCGTGCCTGGCTCGATCCTCTCCCCGGGCAGTGAGCAGGGCCAGGCCGCGATCCCGCTGCTTACGGGCGCCATCCCCAACCTTCGCTTTCCGCTGACGACGCTCGCCTACTTCCAGTTCGTTTTCGCAGCCATCACCGTGATCCTGCTCGCCGGCGCATTGCTGGGCCGCTTCAGCTTCAAAGCCTGGATGGTCTTCGTCCCGGTCTGGATCACACTCGTGTACACCGTCAACGCATTCAGCATCTGGGGTGGCGGCTGGCTGGGCGTAATGCCGAGCTGGCTGCAGGGCATCGCAGGCGTCGGCGCAGTCGACTATTCCGGCGGCTTTGTGATCCACGTCGCCGCGGGTGTCTCCGGAGTCGTAGCCGCCGCAGTGGTCGGTCCTCGGCTTGCCGTAGACCGTGAGCACAACCGTCCCAGCAACGTGATCCTGGCGATCGCCGGCGGCGGCCTCCTCTGGTTGGGCTGGAATGGCTTCAACGGCGGAGACCCATACTTCGCCGGCGCGGACGCCTCGGCCGCGGTCTACAACACCAACCTCGCCGCTGCCAGCGCGATGCTGGCCTGGATGATCCTCGACGTATTCATCATGGGGAAGCCGACGGTCGGCGGCATGATCAACGGGATGATCGCCGGACTCGTCGGGATCACACCGGCGGCCGGCTACGTCGACGGCTACGGCGCCTTCGCAATCGGCATCGCCGCTGGCGTCATCCCGTTCTTCACCTTCAACTACCTGACCCGGGTCCGCCCCTTCTCACGCATCGACGACACGCTCGGCGTCATGCACACCCACCTGATCGCCGGCGCCATCGGTGGACTGATGGTCGGACTTCTGGCCAATCCCAACGTGGTCGTCTACCCGGGTACGGGCAAGACGCCCTCGGTCGCGGTTCAGGGTCTGTTCTTCGGCAACCCCAAGCAGTTCGTGGCCCAGGTCGTCGCGCTGCTCTTCATCCTGCTCTACGACGGCCTGGCGACCTTCGTCATCTGCAAGGCCATCAACGTCTTCGTCAAGCTGCGGCTGCCGGACAGCCAGCTGGAGATCGGAGACGTGGCCGTCCACGGCGACGTCGCCTACGAGCTGCTCCCGCAGCCGCCGAGGGACCGAGTCGAGACCCCGGTCCCGGTAGGACGCGGGGTGATCGAGCACGCCTGAAGGGCGTCCCCGAAGACAACTCAGACATTCTCCTCCCAGGTGCATGGGGTGGGAGCCGCCGGCGCGGCCCCACCCCTCACCCTCCCAGGCGCTTCACACAGCAGACGCAGGCAACGCTCGAATGCGTTAGCTTGCACTTTAAGGTACCGTCTCGCACCCGAGGGCTCGACCAGGCGTGAGATGCGGAGAAGGTCGCCGAGGGAGCGTTCTTGGTCGTTTTTGGAAAGCTGCTCGCTTCGTGCCGGGATGAGTGGGTTGCCCGGCCGGCGGCACATGGCGTCGCCGCGCTGGTCGGGGCGTTCGCCATCGGCGTTCTCGCGGCGTCCGCGCCGGCTACGGCAGCCGCCGCGGACGTAGCCAGAAACCCGCTCGAGGCGACACAGGAGGTCACCTTCGCCGCCCTGGGCCTCGGGGACCAGACGGTGCACGGGCCGGCCGGGTCCATCCTCACCTACTTCCCGGCTCCGCCGGCCCCGCTCGCGCCGTCGGGCAATTTCGTTCGGGTCTTCTTCGGTCACGACGCTCCCGACGATCCGGCCGCGACCCTGGCGGTGACCGTCAACGGGGCGCCGCTGGCCGTCGTACCCCTCAACGCGGGCACCCGAGCCGGTGGAGTCTTCGAGAAAGAGGTGCCGGCGGCGATGCTGCATCCGGACCGCCCCAACCGGCTCGAGGTGCGCTTCTCACTGGTCCCCCCAGGACGGCCGGCCTCCGCCGACCTCTACGGGCAGCTCGGCTCGCGCACCCTCCTGCACTACGAGCTGAGGGCGCTCGACGGCGGCGCACCGGACGCCCTCGAGGACTATCCCGCGGGCCTGCTGGGCCCATCGGGCGCACAGGCCGGCCCGGCTCCTCTGGCGCTGTTCCTGCCCTCGCAGCCGGACACCACCGAGGTCGCCGCCATGGCGCGCCTCATGGCCGATCTCGGTCGCCGAGCACGCAGTTACCGCGTGGAGCCCCAGGTGTCGCCCACCGACCCGGTCGGTTGGCTGGGTTCGGCCTCCTCACCGGCCCTCATGGTCGGGCGCCTGGACCGCCTGCCGGCCGCCGGCGGCATCCTCCAGCGCGCCGGGTTCACGCGGACGCCCGAAGGCTGGCGGCCGCCACGCGCTGCGTCCGCCGTCCCGGCCGACGCCGGCATCGTGGCGGTCACGGAAACGCCGGACGCCCGCGGCAAGCCGGTCCTGCTGGTCAGCGGGGGCAGCGACCGCGCGGTGGTGCGTGCCGCCGATGCGCTCATCGGCGGCCAGGGTGCGCAGCTGAGCGGCCGCTACGCGGTCGTCGACCGGGATTCCGGCGGCGCGGCCGATGTGCCCGGCGCGGACCCGCTCAAGCTCTCTGCGCTGCTGGGCGACGATCCCAGTCCGCAGGGCAGCGGTGAACATCGCCTCGTCTTCAGCCTTCCGGCCAGGGCCGCCGACCCGGACGGCCGAGCGCAGCTCCGCCTTCAGTTCGATCCCGGCGCGGCCGCCGGTGAGGGGGTGCCGGTGGTGGTCGAGGTGAACGGCCACGTGCTGGAGGTGTCCCGGCCGGCGCCCGCGAGCGGGTCCAGCGCCTCTGCCTACGTCACCGTGCCCGGGCGATTCCTGCGCGTCGGGCTGAACCAGGTGGCGCTGGTGCTCCGGCTCAGCGGCGGCCGGAGCCCGACCCTGGCCTCCGCCGCGTCGACGTTCCAGGCCCCGCCGCCGCCCAGACGGGACATCGGACTGGCGGCCCTTCCCTACCCCTTCCTTGACGGTGACCCGGCCTCGAGCACGACGCTGGTGCTCCCCGGCCTCGACGGTGCCACGCTCCAGGCGGTGGCCGCCACCTTCGTCACCATGGGAAGCCGGGCGATCGCGCCGCCCCCGCCGGCCACGGTCCGCTTCCTGTTCGGCAACGAGAGGATCGCCGAGACCAGCGGCAGCCTGGTCGTGGTCGGAAGCCCACCCTGGGTGCGTCAGGTCGGCCTGCGCGTGGACCCCGCCGGCGAGCTGGTGATACGGCCACCGGCCTCCGGGCCGGGGCAGGGGTGGGTGGTCAGGCAGGGGCCGCTGCTCGGCAGCCTCCAGGTGCTCTGGGTCGGGGGCGACGACGGGCAGGCGGCGGCCAGGGCGGCGCTGGCCCTGGGCGATACCGCAACCGCGGCCAGCGTCCTCGTCGTGGGTCCCGACGGCCGGCCCTTGAGCGGCGCCGGTTCGGCCGTCGACATCACCCGCCCCACCTTCGAGACCTGGCTGCCGCGCCTGCTGCCGATCGGCGCGGCGCTGCTGCTGCTGCTGCTGCTGCTCGGGAGCCAGGCGCTCTCGAGGGGGCTCCGGGGCAGAGAGGCCTGGCAAACCTCATGGGTCGCGGCGCTGGTCGTCCTGGGCTGGTGCTGCGCGGCCACGCTCGCCGACATGGTTCTGGCCCCGCGGACCAGCGCCGCATTCTTCGCCCCCGCAGTGCTGGTGGTGGGGGCACTGAGCTTGCGCACCCCGAAGTGGCAGGGCGTTGCCGCCGCCGTGCTGGCAGCGGCCGCGCTGGAGAGCATCGAGACCTTCCTCTCCGGCTCCCGCGTCCTGGTGACGCTGGGCGCGGGGGGAGGGCAGGCCCCGAGCCGGCTCACCGCGCTCATGGGTGCCTCCGAGATCGTACGGACGCTGGCGGTCATGGGCCTCCTGCTGGCGACGCCGCTGGTGGCCGCACTGG
>JALYYF010000166.1 GCA_030946725.1 Candidatus Dormiibacterota bacterium | reverse complement strand
ACACGTCGTCCAGCAGTTCACCGAAGCTGAGCGGGCGAAGCCGCAGCGTGGGAGTGCCGCCGGGCGGGGTGGGCGGCCAGGACGGTGAGCCGGGATAGACCGGCTGCCCGGGCCAGGGGCCAGGCTGTCCGGGCGGCTGTCCGGGCGCCGGGGGATATTGCCCTGGCGGTCCCTGCCATGGGGGCGGCTGTGCCGGCGGGTATCCACCAGGAGGGTGACCCGGCGGTGTCTGATCGGGCGGCGGCTGCCCAGGTGGCGGCGCTGGGTAGGACCCTGGAGCCGGCGGCGGCCCCGGCATTGGAGTTGGCTGGCCCGGCGGTGGCGGCGGTGGATATGAGCCTGGCGGCTGCCCAGGCGCGGGTGGTGATTGCCCCGGTCCTGGTGGCGGCGGGTAGGAGCCTGGCGGCGGCTGGGCCGGCGGTGGTGGTTGCCCTGGCCGTGGTGGCGGCGGATAGGAGCCGGGCGGCGGTGGCAATGGCTGCCCTGGTGGCGGTGGTGGCGGCCGCCCGGGTGGCGATGGCGGAGGGGCGCCTGGGCGAGGAGGAGGCGGCGGCGGGCCCGGCTCGTGGGAGCCGGGATGCCTCTCACGGGGATCGGGCTCATCGCCAGGCGACCGGGACGGCGGCTGAAAACCCAAGCTCAGGCCTCCCAGTCGGGATTCACGATCGCGGTCAGTATGTGGTCCTCCCAGCGGCCGTTTATCAGGATGTAGTCGCGCGCATAGCCCTCGATCGTGAAGCCGGCCCGCCGGAGAACCGCCGCGCTGCGGACGTTGTGTGGCATGTGGTTGGCCGCCACCCTGTGAAGGCGAAGCCCATCGAATGCGTAGCCGACTGCCGCACTGACCGCCTCGACCATGTACCCGTGGCCCTGGGCGCCGGCCGCGAGCGAATACCCCATCAGGCAGTACTGGCCCGGTCCCCGCTGGACCTGGGTAAGAGAGATGTTGCCGATCACGCTGCCCGGGTCCTCTTTGAGGAAGATGAAGGTTCGGGCTCCCAGCCCGGCTTCGAGCTCCGCCCGGCGCTCGGCAATCTGGTCGCGCCAGTACTCGGACTGGAATAGCTCGGGCGGGAAGGTCGGCGACCAGGGCTGCAGATGCTGCCGGTTCTCCCGGTAGAACCGGATGATCTCGGGCACGTCGCCATCTTCAGGGAGCCGGAGCGTGACTCGGTCGCTCTGAATGAGCGTGGTCAAGTTCGGTCGGTCACGCGGTGATTCGGGCGGCCACCTCACCGGCGGCCGCCTCGGCTAGAGCCCGCATCTCGGCGTCCGTCCGGTCCTGGATCGGATGCTGTACGAAAACGGCCGCAGGTTCGAAGCCGAGCGCTCGCGCCTGGACGGCGGCCGCCTCCACGAACTCGGCGGACGCGACGAAGACGGTCGGCGTCCCGCGAGCCTCCAGCTCCTTCGTGTCGTGCACACTGCACGACGTACAGGACCCTCAATCGGCGAGAGCCACGACCACGGCGTCGCCGCTGACGACCATCTCCTGCCACAGCGCGGGCGGGGCCGGCTTGGTGTACGTGGGCTTGCGATACCGCAAGACCTTCGCGCCGAGATCGCTGAACAGCTCCTCCAGGCGGTCGAGGAAGACGTCCCCGCGCGGCTTCGAGATGTCCAGGAAGGCGACCGTCGCGCCTGCGAGCGCGGGCAGCCGCGGCGACAGCCGGCGCCGGACCGGCTCGCGCTCGCCTGTTGGATCGAGGAGCTCGACTGTCATGACTCAACCTCCCGGGTGACGGGCTCGCTGCCTCCCCCGCCCCCCACCCAGCCCCCGATTATCGCGGAGAAAAGGCCGGCTGTTCCTCCAGCGTGGACGATCAGCAGCCCACCCGGTCGAAATTTCGGCAGCTCCGCCCCGGCGACGCGCTCCGGCATACCTTCGGCGACTCCGCCGGCACCCCTGACGACCTCGCTGCCCGGTACGGTGAGCAGCTCGTCCAGCTCCTGCCGCAGCCGCGCTTTGGACCAGCCGGCTTCCCTGAACACCCTTGCGTGCTCCGGACCGACGACCAGCATGGCATCCCAGGCCATCATGAGCTTGGGGTGAGCCACGGTCCGGAGACATGCGGCCAGGCTTCGCGAAAGCGACTCTGGCGTTCGGGACAGCTGGTCAGCGACCGCCTGGACTCCCGAACCGCCGAACAACGTCACCGCCGAGCGGCCTGGCGGCAGACCTCTCTCCACGGACAGCGGCTCCCAGGGTGACCCGCGCTCGTCCTCGGCAAAGCAGAAGGTGAACTTGCCCGGATTGCCGTGCGCCGCCCGGTCGACCCCTCCCGGCCGCCCGCCACCGACGTTGCGCACGATCAGCTGCAAGGCGCGCCCGATGGTCGCGTTGGCGCGGTTGCCCTGGCCGAGCACGTTGCCCGCCCAGTTCATCCCGATCCGCGCCGCCACCGGCCCGTTGACCACGATCACCGGGGCCGCCGCCCAGGTCGTGGCGAGCAGTCCGTGCATGTTGAAATCGTCGGTGCAGGCGGCCTGAACCGCGGCCAGCACGACGGGGAGGTACTCCGGCCGGCAGCCGGCCATCACGGCGTTCACGGCCGCCTTCTCCACGGTGCATTCGACGAGGTCGGGGGGAACGACGGCGACCACCTCCCGCGGGTCACGGTCGCTGCCCTCGAGCATCCGCAGCACGCGATCCGCGGTCGGGGGCACGACCGGCAGGCCGTCGCTCCAGCCGCGTTCGAATGCCGCCTCGACCGGATCTTCCTGCTCGCCGAGCTCGACTCGTCGCGAGGCCAGCCTCGAGCCGCCGAAGCTTGCGGCGAGCTTGTCGGGCATCCCCGGGTCGAGCGTCCGCGATCCGCAGCCGGGCCGGTA
>JALYYF010000158.1 GCA_030946725.1 Candidatus Dormiibacterota bacterium | reverse complement strand
CTCGCCACATCAACGAGTACGTCTCGCTCGACATGGAGATGGGCTTCATAGAGGACCACACCACTGTGATGGCCATGCTCCGGGACGTGATTGAAGCGATGCTGGCCGAGATGCGCGAGCGCCACGCCGCCGAGCTCAGCGCCGACATAGAGCTTCCCTCCGTGCCGAGCACCATTCCCGCTCTGCACTTCACCGAGGCTCAGCAGATGATCTCGGCGGCGACCGGCGAGGACCTTACCGGCGAGCTGGACCTGGCGCCCGCTCACGAGACCTGGCTGGGAGAATGGGCGCTGCGTGAGCACGGGTCCGAGTTCGTTTTCGTCACCGGCTTTCCGATGGTGAAGCGACCCTTCTACACCCACCCCGACCCGGCACGGCCCGAGTACGCCAACGGCTTCGACCTCCTCTTCAGAGGCCTGGAGCTGGTAACCGGGGGCCAGCGGCTGCACCGCTACGAGGACTACATCTCGGCGCTGGACTCACGAGGAATGACCACCGACGGCCTCAGCGGCTACCTCGAGGCCTTCCGCTACGGCATGCCGCCGCACGGCGGCTTCGCGATCGGCCTCGAAAGGCTCATCGCTCGCCTGGTCAAGGTGAAGAACATTCGGGAAACCACGCTCTTCCCCAGGGATCTGAACCGGCTCGAGCCCTGAGCAGGGCCGGCCAGCGGCCGTCCACGGGTCCCGGCGACTCTTCAGGCCGCCCTGCCCGGCCGAAAAAATCGTAGAGTTCGAACTGGGCGGTGGTGAGCGCCTGGCCGCGTCCAAGGTCCTCCCCCTCGCTCAGTAGTGAACAGAAGGAGGGGACGCCATGCCCGCGTCTTCGCAAGCGGCGACCAATGGCCTCGGGACCGTGCTTCGCCGCGTCGTGGACGACATGCGCCGGGCCTCTGGAGCGGAGATGGTCTCCCTGGTCCTCTACGACGAGGAACGCCGCGAGTACTTCGCCCCCTTCGCGGTGGGCCAGCCCGAGGACTCCCTGCTCGGCTCACTCACGGACATGCGCGAGCAGCTGGGCCGGTACCTCGCCGACGTCGAGCAGGGCAAGGTGCCTGACGAGCTGAGTGTCCAGCAGTACGGATCGACGGCCTGGCTCACCGTGACCCGGCGCACGCTGGTCGCCAAGGACGCCCCCTCCGAGATCGACAGCACTTTCGTCCGGCGCTACCACGTGACCTCCACGGTGGGACTGCCGCTCGTGGCCGGCGACCGCCTTCTCGGAATCATGTACCTGAACTACCGCAGCCAGCCGGGCAAGGCGGCCGACGCCAAGCCGAAGCCGCTGGACGACGAACGAATCGCTCAGCTCGAAAGGCATGCCGCCGCGGCCGCCGAGAAGGTGGAGGCGGCGCTGGACCACGCAGAGCGAGTCGCGCTCGAAGGCATGGGTCGGCTCTCCACGCTGCTGACCGGTGCCGCCCGCGAGCAGAGCACCGACTCCGGCGACGTCCGCCGCCTGCTCTCGATCGCGCTGTCCGACCTGCTGCTCGCCAGCGAGCTGGACGCCGGGGTCATCTACGAGTTCGCCTCCCAGCGCACACGGCTCGAGCTCCTGACCGCGAACGCGCCGGCGGCGGCACCGGTGCGCGTCGGACGCCAGGACGCCGACAGCGCCTGGGAAGAGGTGCTCAACGCCGCGGTGGGGTCTGCGATGGCCTCTTCCGAGCTGCGCCCGGTCGCCACCTTCCCACTCGGCAGCTCAGAGGAGCCTGACGGGTACCTGGTGGCCCTGAGCCGCGATCCGCTCGCCACCGTGCGGCGGGCTCCGACGACCGACGTCATGCTCAAGGCGGGCGCAAACCTGATCGGCGGGACCCTCGCCAACCAGCGCCTGATCAGCGACCTCGCCAGCGCCAACCGCCTCCTCGGCGTGCTCGACGACATGACGCGTTCGATGCTGCGTCCCGGCTCCTCTCGTCAGGACGTCCTGGAGGCGGTCGTGACCCACCTGACCGACGCCGAGGTGCCGGAGTTCGACTTCCACTTCGCGACCGTCTACCTGCTGGACGAACTGGCGGATGGCACGATGCTGGTGCGTATGGCCGCCGGGGCGTCGACCGTGGAGCAGATCCGCTCCGCCCCCGAGGTACTCGCCACCAGGCCTGCCTCGGGAAGCAACGGGGGCAGGGCGGTCCGCAGCCGCGTGCCCACCTGGGCACTGGACAAGGACCGCGTGCTGGCGCCGCAGGACGTCCTGGTCTACGCCGCGAGCAGCTGGCAGCCCGTCGTCGTGGGAGGGACTCCGACCACGAGCGACCGGGGCACAGAGGAGATGCTGGTCGGCGGGCTGCCCGAGCAGTTGACGCGCATCGACGTGCCGGTGCAGGACAAGAGCGGCAATACGGTCACGATGATTCCGGCCGCCCTGGTCGGGGACGCCAGGAACGCGGAGGCTCGCCAGGCGGTGGCTGACGGGCAGCCGCCCTTCACGCTGGCGGCCGACGTCTTCGAGCGCGGCGGCCACGGGGAGCTGATCCGGATATTCCTGCCCTTCGGGTTCGAGGCGGGGGATCGGGCCACCGGCGTGCTCGAGGTCGGCTATCACCGCTCCTTCGACCGCCGTCCGAGCTGGGGCCAGGTGGAGGCACTGCGCGCCGCCGCCGCCCAGGTCGCGGTGGCCGTGGAGACCGCCCGCCTCTACGAGGAGGCGCGGCACCACGCGGAGCAGCTGGAGCTCAGCGCCGACGTCAGCAAGGCGATCGCCTCCTCCATCGACCTGGAGCAGACGCTCCGGTTGGTGGCCAAGAACCTGGTCCGCCTGGTCGACGCCTCCCTCTGCCAGATCGCACTGCTGGAAGAGGACGGCGAGGGCTGGTATGGCGCCGCCGCCTCCGACCAGGAGGAAGCCTGGCAGCGGCAGCACGGCGAGCACGGTGAGCAGTCCTTCGTCTTCGAGGTGCTGGACCGCGGCGAGCCGCTGGTGATCGAAGACGTGAAGAGCAGCCCTCTGGTCGACCGCGCCTACACGGAGACCTTCGGCGTGCGCTCGCTGCTGGCGATCCCGCTGGTGGCGGACGGCAAGGCGATCGGTGTGGCGGTCCTCGCCGAGGGCGAGCAGGCGAGGGCCTTCAGCACCGAAGAGGTGCGGCGCACCGAGGGACTGGCTCACCAGGCCGCGGTCGCCATCAAGAACGCGCGCCTGCACGGGCTCTCCGAAGAGGAGCGGCACATCCAGAAGGACTTCGTGCTGATCGGGTTCGGCCAGTGGGGGAAGAAGGCGTATCAGCACCTGCAGACGCTGAAGCAGTTCTTCAACTTCCGGATCCACGTCGTGGAGCACGACAGCCCGACCGCGCGAGAGCGCATGGCCGATGGCGAGAAGGAGCTTCAGGCCAACGGCGACACGCTCTACTGGGACAACCCGCTCAACCCGGCCCGCGCGCAGCTGGCGCGCGAGCTCGAGTCCAGCTGCTACGTGATTACGTACGTGGCGACTCCGGCCGCCACCCACCTCCCCACCGTCGCCCGCTACTACGACCTGAGCGACGTCGTGCTGATCGAAAAGCCGCTCGGAGCCTCACCCGAGGCGTATCGCGAGTTCCTGGATTCGGCGCCGGGCGGCGTCGAGATCGTGGCCGCCGATCACTACTACTTCAAGCTCGAGGTGCGCCTGCTCCAGATGCTGTTGACCGAGGAGCGGACGCTGCGCGCCTTCCTGGAGAGCGTGGAGGAGATCCAGATCGAGATCCTCGAGGAGCAGCCGCTGACGGGCGCCGCCGCGGACATCGGGGTGGTCGCCGACCTGATCCCGCACGCCTTCGCCATCATCTCGGTCTTCACGCCGATCGACCACATCGAGCTGGATCCGACCACGCCGCTGCTGGTCGGGCGGCACGAGACCATGCACGGCAAGCGTGAGAGCTACGCCCGCATGAAGGGGAGCTTCCCCTATCAGGGCCGGTCGGTGCGCCTGGTCATCGACGTCGGCAAGGGGGTCGAGAACGCGAAGTGGATCAAGCTCAGCGGTGAGCGACCTCCGAGCGGGAGGCGTCCCTTCTACAAGTTCGACTTCGGCAACGGCGAGGCCATCGACGGGACTCAGTCCACGGTTCGCGCGGCGATTCGGCGAATCCGCGAGCCGGGCGTCAAGGACAACGCCCACATGATCATGCTGCGGCACGTGATCGAGAAGCGCCGGCCGGCGGTCGGCATCCTCTCGATCCGGGAGGCCATCAGGGCCAACCAGCGGATCCAGGAGCTGGAGGCGCTGGCCGGAGACCTGCTGGAGCGCAACGAGTGGACCGAATACCCGCTCGGCGCCCGTCCCGTCTTCGCCAGACCCAAGCTGCCGAGCCCTCACGAGACCGACGGCCAGGTGGCGACCGCCAGCCCGCAGGAACGCGCCCGCGCCCGCGGCTGATCACCACACGCGAGTAGCGCGGCACAGTCGGCGCTCCACCGGGCACTCCCCCCGGCTACGGCACCGGACCGGCCTCGAACCGGTCCAACGTGGTCAAGCCTCGACCGACCCACTCCACATGCCATGGCTTTCCACAGCGCACGGTGGGGAGTACGATGCCGCCAGGAACCTGTTTGGGAGGTGGGAGGGGAATGGCGCGACGCGTGAAGGGAGAGGCCAGCCGCCGGGACGCTGAGCCGCGCGGCCACGTGAACGGTGAGCCCGACGGCCAGGCGACGGCCGCGCTCGAGGTCCAGGCCGGCCGTCACCCCTGGGATGCGGCCGTCGCCCGCACGGGGGCCGTCGCTGAGGGTCTCTCGGCGCTGGAGGAGGTGTCGCCGTTTCCGCCCATCGCGGACTACGGCTTCCTCTCCGATTGTGAGGTGACCGCCCTGATCGCTCCCAGCGGCAACGTGGAGTGGATGTGCCTTCCCCGCATGGACTCTCCGAGCGTGTTCGGCACCATGCTGGACCGGGGCGCGGGCGGATTCCGACTCGGTCCGGCCGACGTCATGGTGCCCGCCTCTCGCCGCTACCTGCCCGGCACCATCATCCTGGAGACGAGCTGGGAGGCACAGGGAGGCTGGATCATCGTGCGCGACGCCCTGCTCATGGGGCCGTGGCACAACACGGACGAGCGCTCCCGCACCTACCGGCGCGCTCCCACGGACTATGACGCGGAGCACGTGCTGCTGCGCACCGTGCGCTGCGTGCAGGGCGAGGTCCAGCTGGTGCTCGACTGCCAGCCCGCCTTCGACTACGGCCGCCTGCGCCCGAACTGGGAGTACACGGACCGCGGCTACCACGAGGGCGTCGCCCGAGCCGACGGGATCGACCTCGAGCTCAAGCTCACCACCGACATGCGGCTCGGCTTCGAGGGTCCACGGGCGATCGCCCGCACGCTTGTCAGAGAGGGCGACGCGCGTTTCTGCGCGGTCTCCTGGTCGGTCCTCAATCCGCCCGCCACCTTCGAGGAGGCCTACAAGAAGCTGGTCTGGACCGCTCACCACTGGCAGCACTGGGTCGCCCGCGGCAGCTTCCCGGATCACCGCTGGCGCAGCTACATCCAGCGCAGCGCGCTGACGCTGAAGGGCCTCACTTACGCGAACACCGGAGCGGTCGTCGCGGCCGCCACCACCTCGCTGCCCGAGACGCCGCAGGGCGAGCGCAACTGGGACTATCGGTACAGCTGGATCCGCGACTCCTCGCTGACCCTCTGGGGCCTCTACTCGCTCGGCTTCGACTGGGAGGCCAACGACTATTTCTACTTCGTCGCCGACCTTGCCGAACGCGACGAGGACCTCCAGATCATGTACGGGCTGGACGGCGAGCGGGAGCTCACGGAGAAGACCCTCGACCACCTGGACGGATATGAGGGCGCGCGCCCGGTCCGCATCGGCAACGGCGCCTACAACCAGCGGCAGCACGACGTCTGGGGCGCCGTGATCGAATCGGTATACCTCCACGTGCGTTCCCGTGACCACCTGGACGACCGGCTCTGGCCGCTCGTGAAGCGGCAGGTGGAGCAGGCTCTTGCCCACTGGCGGGAGCCGGACCGCGGCATGTGGGAGGTGCGAGGAGACCCGAAGCACTTCACCTCCTCGAAGATGATGTGCTGGGTGGCCGCGGACAGGGGCGCCCGCCTGGCACGGATCCGCGAGGACTGGGCGCTGGCCGAGACCTGGCAGGCCGCTGCCGACGAGATCCACGCCGACATCTGCGCCAACGGCGTCGACGACCGGGGGGTGTTCACGCAGTACTACGGCAGCAAGGCGCTGGACGCCTCGATGCTCCTGATGCCCCTGTTGAGGTTCCTGCCCGCAGACGATCCCCGGATGAGGAGGACGGTGCTGGCCATCGCTGACGAGCTGACCGACGACGACCTGGTCAAGCGCTACGAGGTCGAGGAGACCGACGACGGGCTGAGCGGCGAGGAGGGCACCTTCGCCATCTGCTCGTTCTGGCTGGTGTCGGCCCTATCCGAGATAGGCGAGCACAACCGCGCGCGCCAGCTCTGCGAGAAGATGCTCTCCTACGCGAGCCCGCTGGAGCTGTACGCGGAGGAGATCGACCCCAAGACCGGACGCCACCTCGGCAACTTTCCCCAGGCCTTCACCCACCTGGCCCTCATCAACGCCGTGATGCACGTGATCAAGACCGAGGAGGCCATCCAGCACGTCGACATGCCCACCCCCGGCCGGCTCGTCTTTTGACAGATGCGGGGAAAACAGGTCTGAGATGGGGGAGAAAACAGGTTTCCCCCCCAGAGTGAATCCGCCCTCCCAGTGACGCACTCACTCCGATCATGTCCCTCCCCCTTGGGGGGAGGGTTGGGAGGGGGTCCCTTTAAGACCGCCCTTACGGGGTCGAATACCGGATCGGTACGCGTAAACAACGCTTAACGAAGGCGGCTGTGAGACTGGCGTAGTCGGGCCTCTACTGGACCCATGGCTCACGGGCAGGTGGACAGGGTGCAGGCCTCGACGGCTTCGATCGAGGAGCCCGCCTACGTTTTCGAGCTGGCCGGCTCGATCGGCATTGTTTGGATGATCCTGGGGACGTGCCTCGTCCTGGCCTCCGCGGCTGGAGTGGGGGCCGTGTACCACGGCCTCGGCCGGCGAGCCGAACTGCAGCTCGTCCCCATGCTCATCGCCATCGTTGCAGTTCTCCCCATCCATGAGCTGGTCCATGCGGGAGCGGTGCTGGCCGTCGGTGGCCGGCCGCGCTTCGGCGCCGGCTTCAAATCGGGAATGCCGGTGCTCTGGGTCACCTACCCGGGCCAGCGCGTAAGCCGCGATGCGGCCCTTGCGATTGCGCTGGCGCCGCTGGTGCTCATAGACGTGGTCGGAGTGGCGTTGATCTGCTGGCAGCCGGGCTGGACCTGGGCCGCCGTCGCCATCGTCGTCAACACCAGCGGCGCGATTGGGGACCTCTGGTTCACGGGTCTGCTGGCGAGGTTTCCTCGCTGGGCTCTGGTCGAGGACCGGGAGACCGGCTTTGCGGTGTGGGCGCCGTCGGCGGGGTCCCGTGAGGAGTTGGTGCGGCGCGCGCCCCGGCTTCGGATCGCCGTGCCGGGCGTGCTGAGAGCCTGGCTCGCGATGACATTCATTCTCTGCATCCTCCTGGTCCTCAGCCTAGCCATCCTGCAATCTGTCGTGGCCGACCACATGTCGCTGGCGGCGCATAGCGCCCACGGCGACTGGACGTTCGGCGTGGGATGGCTGACGCTGGCCGAAGTCCACACCCACGGCGCCAGCTACGAGGATGGCGTGCACGTGTTGCCGACACTGGTGGTCGCAGCCGTGCTCTCGGCCCCCCTCGCGCTGCTCTGGACGGCGCTGCGGTCCAGGAGACGAGAGAGGACAGGCCCAGGAGCTCAGGCAACCGTCTGAACCGTAAGCTCGGGGCCCGCCAGCCGGCGAGGCGCCGATCGGGGGTGCCTTCCTGACCGCTCTTATGACCCCCTCCCTGACCCTCCCCGCAAAGGGGAGGGAAAGGTTGCTTGGGCTGGGCATCGAGGCGGGGTAGCGCGGTCCTGGAGAGGACGAGCCGGTCGCCGGTGCGGGTCAAAGCCCGCGGACGTCATGCCAACGGAAGCGAGGAGAGGTCGAAGGGCTCCGCCGGGGATGGTCGAAGGATCCGGCGGGTGGTCTCCAGTCCCCAGCCGTCCAGGGCCTCCAGCCGGTCGCTGGACATCCGGAGCGCTCCGAAACGCTCCACGTGCTCGGCCCAGTCTGCCCGGCGCTCGATTTCCGGCCGCACGATCAGGCAGTCGGGATCGTTGACCCAGAAGCGGCCGTGCTGAAAGGCGCGCGCCCGGCCCGTCTGCACGGCGGACCGCTGCGACGGGGAGCCCAGGTCGCCGTCCTTGGGCTCATAGAGGGGCCCCACGTCCGGGCTGACGCGCATCGCGTCATAGAGCCCGACGCTGGGCAGGATCGGTGCCCCACAGCCGAGCAGAGTCGCGCCGGGACCGATCGCCTCGCGGATCAATCTCACGGCCTCCCGGTAGGCGGCGATGCCCGTCGTGTCGGCGTTGCGCCGGCCTTCCAGCGCGCCCGCGTACATGAAGTCGACCTTGAAGAACTCGAAGCCCCACCCGGCGAGCGAGCGGAAGACGTGCTGCAGGTGGGCCGCCGCGTCGGGATGGGTCACGTCCAGCGCGCCGAGAGGCTGGCCCCAGTTGTGGCCGGCGTCCGCCCGGTCGACCAGCCAGTCGGCGTGCTGCGCGGCGAGCTTGCTGCGGGCACCGACCAGCAGCGGCGCCACCCAGATCCCTGCCCGGCGGCCCTCGGCCCGGATCCGGCTGGTCAGCTCCGTCAGCGGGTGGGCGAAGCGTGGCGATCGCTCCAGCCAATCGCCTATCTCCGACTGGTAGCCGTCGTCGATCTGCACCACGCCGACGTCCAGGTCGAGCCGCTTCATCGCGGCCAGGTTCTCCAGTACGTCCTCCTCACGGACCTGGGTGAAGTAGTGGTACCAGGTGCACCAACCTGGCGCCAGCGAGGCCACCCCGCTCACACCGGCGTGGCGCGCCAGGTCGTCGGCCCAGCCTTCCAGCGCGACCCAGAGCCCCCTTTCGGAGGACGACTCGTCGACGTCGCCGTCGGCCAGGACTCGGAGCCGGCCGTCCTCGGCGTGCGCCCTGATGTTCGGCACCTCCCGCTCCGGCTCTGGCGCCGACCAGACACGGACCGATCCCCCGTCCCCCGGGTCGAAGGCGAGCAGACCGGCGGCCTCGAAGCCGCCTTCGGGAGGAGTGCCGCCCGGCCGGTAGTGGACGGCCTGGGAGCGCGGGCTCGGCGCCCGAGGCGAGGTCACCGTGGCCGGGTAGACGCCGGTCGGGGTCCAGGACTGCCAGCCGTGCTCGTAGACCGCCGAGCGCGGGCCGAGGGGCGCCTCCGCGACGAGCCGGAAAGTGTTCCTCAGCCCTTTGTCGCCCCGAGCGTGAGGCCGCGTACGAAGTGCCTCTGGAAGGCGATGAAGACGATCACCGACGGCACCGCCGCCAGCAGCGCACCGGCCGCCAGCAGATTGTAGTTGGTGAAGAACTCACCCTGGAGGTTGTTGAGCGCGGACACGATGGGTCGCTTGTCGCCGGACTTCATCAGCATCAGCGCCCAGAAGAAGTCGTTGTAGATGAACGTGAAGAGTAGCGTCGCCATGGCGGCGAGCGCCGGGCGGCAGAGGGGCAGTATCACGTTCCACCAGATGCGGAAAACGTTGGCGCCGTCCACCAGCGCCGACTCGGTGATGTCCTTGGTGATCGTCTTCATGTAGTTGCTCAACACGAAGGTCGCGAAGCCGGTCTGGAAGACGACGTGGATCAGCACGATGCCGATGTACTGGTCGTAGAGCAGGCCGTTGTCACTCAGGAATTCGAACGGAACCGGCGTGTTCAGGTAGATCCAGTAGAGCGGGATGATGATGACCTGTGGCGGGAGCAGGTTGCCGGCGGTGAAGATCATCAGCACCGGCAGGTTGAACTTCCAGCTGAACTGCGAGATTGCGAAGGCGAGCATCGAGGACACGAGCAGCGTGAAGACGACACCCGGGATCGCGACATAGAGCGTGTTGAGGTAGAAGCGCGGCATGTCCGCGTTCGTCCAGGCCGAGATGAAATTCGCGAGGCTGAGTGGCTCGGACGGCCAGGAGAGGTATCCGTGCAGCGTCGTGTCGCTGATCGGCCGCAGGGCCTGGTAGAACGCCCAGGCCAGAGGGAAGAGCCAGATCAGGGCGACCACGCTCAGGAAGGCCTGGAGAGCGATGCGCCCAGGCCGCAGACGGGGCCGTGAGATCGCGGCGACAGCCATCTAGGCTGCCTCTCGGCTTATCACGACCAGAAACGTGACGATGGGCACGAGCGCGATGACGAGCAGCACCACTGCTATCGCCGAGCCGAACCCGACCAGGCTGGCCTCGCTGATGCTGTTGTTCGTGATCAACGTCGAGAGCAGCTCGAGGCCGTTCTTGCCGCGATTGATGATGTAGGCGATGTCGAAGGCTCGCAGAGCCTCGATGGCGGTGATCACCGCGATGACGACGTTGATCGGGGCCATCACAGGGAAGACGACGCGGAAGAAGGTCTGCCACTCGTTGGCGCCGTCCACCTTGGCGGCCTCCCGGAGCGCCACGTCGACGCTTTTGAGGCCGGCGAGGTAGATGACCAGGATGTACCCGACGTGGCGCCAGCTGGCGGCGATGACAGCCGAGAACAGGTTGATCTTCGGATCGCCCAGCCAGTCGATGATGTGGTGGCTCTGGACGAGCCCGAAGGCGCTGTTGATGAAGCCGTCCACCGGTGCGTACTGCAGCTCCCAGATGAAACCCACCACGACCAGCGGCAGCACCACGGGCACGAAGAAGATGCTCTGGTAGATCCGCGTGCCGCGCACCTCGTGGTCGAGCAAGACAGCGAGGAACATCCCGAGCGGCGTGGCGACGAAGGTCAGGAATCCGAGCCACATGAGGTTGTGCAGCAGCGCGGGCCGGAAGAACAGGTAGCTCGTAAAGAGCACCTGATAGTTGCGCAGACCGACGAAGTTGTCGGGCGTGGGCGCCCCGATGCCATTCCAGTTGGTGAGCGAGAGCGCCACCGAGGCCAGCGCCGGGCCCCAGACGAGCGCGAGGTCGAAGGCGAGCGGGATCCCGACCATCAGCGCGAGGATGAGCCAGTCCTGGCGCGTCAGCGGACTGTACCTGCGGCGCCGCATGGGAACGTCATGCGACGGAGCGGGCGCGCTGCTCGTCGTGGTTTCAGCCACTGATCAGGATTCCGGCGGCAGGGAGTCCCAGAACTGCTGCATCTTGCCTTGCAGTGAGGTCGTGTCCGTGCTCGGGTTCTGCAGGTAGCTGAGGAGAAAGCTCTGCATCCCGTTCGGACCGGCGAAGTCGGGGCGCGAATCGCGGTCGAAGAACTGCGTGATGCGCTTTGCGCTCTTGATGATCTGGACCGATTTCTGGAAGAGCGGCGTGTAGCTGCTGGTGTCGGCGTCGTTCGCAGTCTGGAGCGTGCCGCCTCCCGCCTTGAAAACGATGTCCTGCGTCGATCCCTTGGACCAGAACTGGAGGTAGGCGTTGGCCTGAGCTCGGTCCTTGCTGAGAGTCGGTGACTTCTTGCTCATCATCATGACGTCTATGGGCGCGTCGAGCGCCTTCTCGGCGTCGTAGTTTGTGCCGAGGTCGGGGAAGGCGAAGAAATCGAGGTCGTTGAGCACGTCCTGACCCGCGCTCTGGAACTGCTGCGAGACGAAGAGCCCGAGCACGTACATGCCGGCCTTCTTCTGGACGACCAGCTGGGCCGCCTGCTGCCAGGTCATGCCGGCGAGACCGGGGTTGTAGTAGGGCGCGATCTCCGCCCACTTCTGGAAGACCTTCGTCACACGCGGATCGGTCCACTTCTGCTTACCGGTGCAGAGCTCGACGTGGAAGTCGTATCCGTTCAGGCGCAGGTTGAGGATGTCGAAGGTGCCCTGCGCCGGCCAGCCGTCCTTGTCCCCCATCGCGATGGGAGACAGCCCGTCCTTCTTCATCTGCAGGGCCAGGTTCTTGAAGGCGTCCCAGTTGGTCGGGACGGTGTATCCGTGCTCCTGGAAGACGCTCTTGCGGTAGAAGACCGCCCACGGGTAGTAATCGACCGGGATTCCGTAGATGTGCCCGTCGTTGCCCTTCGCCGACGTCGCGAAGGCGTCGGAGAAGTTGCTCTTCACCTTGTCCCACACGTCGTCCATCGGAGAGACCAGGCCCTTGTCGGCGAAGAATCGCATCCGATGCCCGGAGAACCAGGTGAAGACGTCCTCGGGCGTCGCCTGCAGGTAGCTGTTGATCTGGTCCTGGAAGGTGCCGTGGTCGACGGTGTTCATCTTCAAGGTCGTGCCGCCGTTCCACTTGCTGAAGGCGGCGTTGACGTCCTCCATAGCCTTCTTGGGCGTCGGGTCGGACTGGTTGCTGCCGACCGTGACCCGGCCACCCTTGGCGAAGGTGGCGCCGCCGCCGCCGCCAGTACCGCCCTGCGCGCATGCCGCCAGGAAGGCGGCGACCCCGGCGTAGCCGCCGAGCTTCAGGAGGTCCCGCCGGCTCAGGTCAAGGTTGAGCGGGAGCTCGTTCCCGAAGAGGGGGATGCCCGCCCTGATCGGAGACGGCGAACGTCTGATGCCGGGTGAATCACCCATAGATCTCTCCTCCCAGATCCACGCCGATGGGATTCAGTCAGTTGAGGCCCAAATGGATCGTTGCGCGAAAGATACAACTTCGGTCGCCTTTGTCAACTGGTACGCCTTCTGAATGACCTAACTTGATCGAAATCGATCGATAGGTTACATTTCGAGCCGATGCTGGCGCTGGAGCGCAGGCGACGGATCGCGGAAAGCATCCGGTCGAGGGGCGTCGTCTCGGTGACCGAGATGGCTGAGGCGCTCGGCACTTCGGAGATCACGCTTCGGCGTGACCTGCGGGCGATGGCGGCCGATGGCCTCCTGGTCCGCACCCACGGCGGCGCAGTGCTCGCCGACGGCCTGGTCAGCGAACCGCCGTATTCGGAGAAGGCGAACCAGGCGGCGGCCGAGAAGGCGGCCATCGCCCGGCTGGCAGCGAGCATGATCGCGCCGGGCGACTCGATCGTGATGGGGCCTGGCACCACCACCCTGGCGCTGGCCCGCCTACTGGTGGACTTTCCCGAGCTGACCGTGGTCACCAACTCGCTGCTGGTGGCCCAGGCGCTGATGCCGGCCAGCCGGGTCGAGGTCATCCTCACCGGCGGCACGCTCCGCCGCGCGATCCACGCCCTGGTGGGACCCGCCGCCGAGGAGTCCGTGCGCCAGCTCCGGGCCTCCCGGGTCTTCATGTCGGGAAACGGGCTCACCGCGGAGCGCGGGTTGAGCACCCCCAGCCCGCTGGTGGCGGCCGCGGACCGCGCGCTCGCCGCGGCCGCCCAGCAGACGGTGGTGCTCGCCGACCACACGAAGATCGGGCTCGAGACCATGTGCCAGACGGTTCCCCTCGGCCACATCTCGACCCTGATCACGGACGCCGATGTCGACCCGGCGCAGCTGGCTGCCATCCGGGAGGCCGGTGTAGCGGTCCTGGTGGCCGAGGTCGACGAGCTCTCCGCGGCGGCGGGGAACTGGGCCTGACGGAGGCCACCCCGCCCGCACGCTTGCCACACTGACCAGCTGGGATGGTTACCGGGCAGCGGACGGTTCTGATCGACGGCACGCGGCTCAACTGCCGGGAGGTCGTGGAGGTCGCCCGCCAGGCGGCGCCGGTACGCCTGGCTGGCGAAGGCCTGGAAAGGGCGCGCGCCGCCGCCCGGGCGGTTCGGGAGATCGCAGCCTCCGGCGACGTGTACGGCCGGACGACCGGGGTGGGCGCCAACCGGGACGTCACGGCCGTGGACCCCACCGGGCACGGCCGACGTCTGCTGCGCAGCCACGCGGCGGGCGCCGGCCCGGCGCTGGGTGTGGCAGAGACCCGGGCCATGATGGTGGTGCGATTGAACCAGCTCGCGGCGGGGGGCTCGGGTGTCGAGCCGGCCGTCCTCGAGGCGCTCGCCGACGCGCTCAACAGCGGGAAGCTGCCGGCGATCCGCCGGCTCGGCGCCATCGGCACCGGCGACCTTCACGCACTGGCCTCCCTCGGACTCCGCCTGCTCGGGGAGGCCAGCTGGCAGGACGGCAGCACCTCCCCACTGTCCCTGGACCCTCGCGACGCGGCCGCCCTGATGAGCTCCAACGCGGCCACCCTCGGCGAAGCCGCGCTGGCCTTGGAGGACGTGCGCGCACAGCTCCAGGCGAGCGTCGCGATCGCGGCGCTGGCTCTGCTGGCGGTCGGCGGCGATCCCCACGCCTACGATCCGGTGGTGCAGCGGGCGCGGCCCCATCCCGGCCAGCAGCTGGTGGCAGCCCGGATGCGCGAGCTCCTGGCCGGCCAGGCTGTGCACCCCTCCCGCATCCAGGACCCGTACGGCTACCGTGCGCTGCCCCAGGCCCACGGCCCGGCGCTGGACGCGGCCACGCAGCTGGACCGCGTGCTGTCCGTGGACATGAACTCCGCCTCCGAGAACCCGCTCGTGGACGTGGCCGGCCGCCGGGTGCTGCACAACGGCAACTTCCACTCCGCCTACCTGGCGGGGGCGCTGGACAGCATGAGCCTGGCCCTCTACCGGACGGCGACGCTCGGCGCGGCACGCCTGAGCTCCCTGATGGACGCCGGCCTGACCGGCCTCACACCCTTCCTGGCGGTTGGTCCCGAGGGCTCATCGGGCCTGATGATCCTGGAGTACGTGGCCCAGTCATGTCTGGCTGAGCTGCGCCGCAGCGCCACCCCGGCCACGGTTGCCACCGCGGTCATATCGCGAGGCGTTGAAGACCACGCCCCCTTTTCCACCGAAGCCGCCCGCTCCCTGGCCCAGGGCGTGGCAGCCTACCGGGTCCTGCTCTCGTGTGAGCTGGTGGCCGCCACTCGAGCCGTCCGCATGCGCGGGCTGGCCGCGACGGGCCCGCTCGGCGATGCGCTCGGCATGGCGCTGGCGGCTCTCGACCCACGGACCGAAGACCGGCCCCTGGACGCCGACCTCGACGTGGCCGAGGGCCTGCTGGCTGCCCTGGCCGGCGTATGAGCGCGGCGGTGAGGCCGCCGGTGTAGCGCTTAACGGCAGGCATAATGGGGGTCTGGTGGACGCAGACGTAGGGGTCGTCGGCCTCGGGTCGATGGGCAGCGCGGCGCTCTGGCAGGTTGCCGGGCGGGGAGTCGACGTCATCGGGTTCGACCAGTTCGAACCCGGTCACCCGTTCGGCGCCGGCCACGGCGAGAGCAAGATCTTCCGCACCGCCTACGCCGAGGGCGCCGAGTACATCCCCATGCTGAGGGCGGCTCTGCCGCTCTGGCGCCAGCTCGAGGAGGAGACGGGGCGCCCTCTCCTGACCATGAGCGGCGGCATGATGATCGGCCCGCTGGACCACGACTTCATCGGCCGGGCGCTGCGCAGCGCGCGGGAGCAGGGCCTGCAGCATCGCATCTTCGACGCCCGCGAAGCCGAGCAGCGCTGGCCGCAGCTGCGCATCCGGCCCGGCGAGCACGTGGTCTGGGAGCCGCGAGCCGGCGTCCTTCGCCCGGAACTGGCGGTGGTGACCGCGGTCGACCGGGCCCTGGAGCTCGGCGCGCGCGTGGTCACCGGCACCCGTGTCGAGTCGGTGGTGCAGGACGGTGACCGGGTCGAGATCCGGACTGTGGAGCGCACGTGGACCGTCGGCCGGGTCATCCTCGCCGTCGGCTCCTGGATCGGCAAGGTGATCGGCACGGGGGAGCTGCCCTTCTGGGTGGAGCGGCAGGTGCAGGCGTGGTTTCCGGTCGAGGATCGCGACCTGTACCACCCGGAGCGATTCAGCATCTTCATCCGGGCGCTGGACGCCAACAGCACCTGGTACGGCTTCCCCACGCTGGACGGCCAGACGATAAAGGTCGCCTTCCACCACTACGGCGGGCGCCCCAGCGACCCCGACGCGCTCGATCGGAACGTGGACGACTCCGACATCGAGCCTCTCCGGGAGATCGCGATGGCGAACCTGCGCTACCTGCGGCCCGAGGTCGTGAAGACCCAGGTCTGCATGTACTGCAACACCCCGGACGAGCACTTCGTGATCGGGCCGATGCCGGGGTCGCCGCGGATCGTCCTCTGCGGCCCCATGGCCGGCCACGGATTCAAGTTCAGCACCGTCGTCGGCGCGATCGGCGCGGACCTCGTGGTCGAGGGCCGCACGGAGTTCGACATCCGGCCCTTCGACCCCGGCCGGCTTCCTGCGCTGGCGGCCGTCTGAACCCTCGCAACCCGGGTCAACACCTCTTCCACCCTGCCCAAGACCCGACCTGAACAGGAGATTGAGCTCATATGTCTGTGAGTGGAACCACGATCCAGCCTCAGACCCGGCCCGGACTGATGGAGCGGCTGCGCAGCGGGCCGGTCATCTGTGCCGAGGGCTACCTCTTCGAGTGTGAGAGGCGCGGCTACCTGCAGGCCGGGGCTTTCGTCCCCGAGGTGGTGATCGACCACCCGGAGGTCGTGCGTCAGCTGCACCGCGACTTCGTCCACGCCGGTTCCGACGCGGTCGAGGCCTTCACCTACTACGCGCATCGCGAGAAGCTGCGGCTGATAGGTAAGCCGCAGCTCCTGGAGGAGATCAACCGCCAGGCGCTGGCGATCGCCAGGGAGGTGGCGGACGAGAGCGGGACGCTGCTGGCCGGCGGTGTCTGCAACAGCAACGTCTACGCCGACGCCGACGAGTCGCGCCGCGCCGTGCGCTCCATGCTGGAAGAGCAGGTGCGCTGGGCCGCCGAGGCCAACGTCGACTACATCATCGGCGAGACCTTCGACTACTTCGAGGAGGCGATGATCGCCCTGGAGGTGATCAGAGAAGCCGGCATTCCGAGCGTCATCACCTTCGCCGTCCACCAGGCGGAGCAGACCCGCGACGGCGTGACGCCGGAGGACGCCTGCCGCCGCGCCGAGGAGGCCGGCGCCGACGTGGTGGGCCTCAACTGCAGCCGCGGCCCGGCGACGATGCTGCCGTTGCTGGAGCGGATACGCCAGTCTGTGCAGGGACACGTGGCGGCGCTTCCGGTGCCCTACCGGACCACCTCCGAGCAGCCGACGTTCCAGTCGCTTCGCGACCCGCAGCACGGCGGCATGCCCTTCCCCACCGCGCTCGATCCCTTCGTCTGCACGCGCTACGAGGTCGCCGATTTCGCGACCCGCGCCGCGGAGCTGGGAGTGAACTACGTCGGCCTCTGCTGTGGCGCGGGACCGCACCACGTGCGCAGCCTGGCCGAAGCGCTGGGCCGCCGGCCGCCGGCCAGCCGCTACTCGGCCGACATGTCGAAGCACGCCTACTTCGGCACCGACGAGACGCTCAAGACAGCGAACCAGGAGTACGCCTCCCAGCTGTAGGGAGCGGCCCCCCACCTACCTCCCCCCGCGTCGCGGGGACTATTCAATCCGGGGGTGGCCCGGTCGAGGCGCCCTCGCAGATTCGGGGGCTCTGGATGATCCGGCGGCGGCGCGGAGGTTTGCCGTCGATGGCGGCGACGACCAGCCGCACCGACTGCCGGATGATGCCGTCGATGTCCCAGTCGAAGCTGGTCATGGAGGGAGTGAGCAGGCGGGACATGGGGTGGGCATCGTACCCGGCCACCGATACGTTCCCGGGAATCTCCAGGTGGAGGTCACGAGCGGCCGCGTACGCGCCGTAGGCGATTGAGTCGGCCAGCGCGAAGAGCGCGGTGGGCCGTGCGGGCATGTTCAGCACCTGCCGCGCGACCTCGGTCGCGTCCGGCAGGGCGTGCGGCGAGGTGACCACCGAGACGTCGAGATGGAGTCTGGCCGCCTCGGCGGCGATGTGGACCTCGGCGCTGCGGTCCGGAGTGGTGGGCCGGGTTGGCGTGAGGACGGTGACCCGGCGGTGGCCCAGCGCGTGCAGGTGGCCGAGCGCCATGGACACTCCGAGCTTGTTGTCGAACAGCACCTCTCCGGCCACCCTTGCGCCCTCCAGCGGGTCACCGATGGAGACGACCGGCAGCGACTCGGTCAGCTCAGGCCAGAAGCCAGCTGAGGGATCGAGCGGCTGCACGATCAACCCGTCCACCCGCTGGTCCCGCAGCTGCTGTGCGAGCAGGACCTCCCGGGCCGGGTCGTCCGCGGCGTCGACGATGCGCGCGTACCTGTCGTGGGCGAGGAGCGTGCGGCCGATGCCCACCGCCAGCGACTGCTGCCAGAGACTCTCGAGCGAGCCGCAGAGCAGGCCGACCATCTCCGTCCGCCCGCTCGCCAGGGCCCGAGCGATGGGGTCGGCCTCGTACCCGAGCTCGGCGGCCGCCTCCTCCACCCTCCGGCGCGTCTCCTCGGACACGTGGAGTCCGCGCAGGGCGTAAGAGACGGCGGCCGTGGAGAGCCCGGTAGCCTCGGCCACCTGCCGGATGGTGGCGCGCTTACGAACCGGCGCCACCGCCCGTCACCCGGACCGGAGCCCGGCGGCATTTAGGTCGTCCGTGGCCTTGCCGGTCTGATCCCAACTGCATGCGCCCGCTGATCGTAGCGGCCGGGCGGCTTGGATCAGCCTTACAAGCTCGACCGGCCCACTCTCTGGTGCAAACGACAGTTGACATCTCCCTGGTGAATCGATTAACTGAAACCCTTCAGTGAAACGGTTCATCCAGGCGGGGGTGGGTTCGAGGAGGCCGGTCAGGTGCGGATAGACGTGCACCAGCACCTCTGGCCTTCCGGCTTCATCGAGGCAATGCGCCGGCGGCAAGCTCCGCCCCGCCTGGTCGGCTGGACCCTGGAGCTGCACGGCGAACCTCCATATGAGGTGTGCCCGGCGGACCATGACGTGAGAAATCGAAGCGCGGTCGCCCAGCAGGACGGCGTGGACCTCGCCCTGGTCTCGCTCTCCAGCCCGCTCGGGATCGAGTGGCTGCCACCCGAAGAGGCCGCCCCTCTCCTGGAGGCGTACCACCAGGGGTCCCTCGCGCTGCCGAGTACGTTCGGTACCTGGGCCTCCACCTGCCTGACGGAGATCGATCCGGGGGCACTGCTGA
>JALYYF010000146.1 GCA_030946725.1 Candidatus Dormiibacterota bacterium | reverse complement strand
CGGCTGACGTCGCTGGGCGACACGATGCCGACCAGCTTGCCGTCCTTGAGGACGAGCGCCCTCCCTTCGGCGCAGCCGCCCATACGGCCGATCAGCGTCAGCAGCGAGTCCTCGGGAGCGGCCGTCGGCACCTGCGGGAGCGGACAGAGGATTTCCCTGACCCTCGTGGTGGCATGTCTATCGGGGGCCAGCCGCTTGATGGCGGCCAGGGTCACCAGCCCCGTCAGGTTGGCGCCGAAGTCCTGCGTGGGAAAGGTTGTGTGGCGCTCTGCGAAAAGAAACCTCTTCACGAGCTCGTCCACGGTGATGTAGTCGGGAACCAGCGTCGGGTTGGGTGTCATGACGTCGGCGACGGACACGTGGTCGAGCGCCTGGCGTATCAGTCCACTCGCCTCCTCTGAACGAGCGGCCCCCAACAGGAACCAGCCCAGGAACACCATCCAGAGACCGCCGATCACGTTGCCGGACAGCAGGAAGCTGATGATTCCCAGCGCGATCAGCAGCAATGCGAAGACAACACCGACGCGGGCGGCAATGGACGTGGCACGGATCCGGTCTCCAGAGCGGCCCCAGAGCAGGGCGCGCAGGATCCTTCCCCCGTCCAGGGGAAAGGCGGGAAGGAGATTGAAGATCCCCAGCGTCAGGTTGATCGTGCCCACCCAGTTCACCGTCGCCACCGCCAGCTTGGGCGCGCCGCCGTTTCCGAGGCCTGCTCCGGCGAGAAGGAAGAGGCCTCCCAGCACCAGGCTCGTCAGGGGGCCGACCGCCGTGATGAGCGTTTCTGCGCGGGCCGAGTTGGCGTCACCGCTGAGTCGCGAGACGCCACCGAAGAGCCATAGGGTGATCCCCTCGACCCGGACGCCCAGCCGCTGAGCGACAACCGAGTGAGCCAGCTCGTGCGCGAGAAGAGAAGCGAGAAAGAGGACCGCCGCCACCACGCCGGCGGTCCAGTACGCCCCGGCACCGAGGCCTGGAGCCGTCGAGGGAAAGGATCCGGTCGCCAGGGTCCAGGCGATCAGGGCGATCACCACCACCAGGCTCCAGTTCAGCCCGACCCGGATTCCGGCGATCCGTCCCAGGCTCAAGCTATCGGTCATCCAGTGTCCCGGTCCAGCTTACTCTCGCACCCGTGGCGGCCAGAGCGGGGCGCCGCTGATGGACCCGGGTCGCGGCCCGAGGGAGCGCCCGGCTGCTCCAAGTCCCTTTATCGTTGAGGTTTCAAGTCACAGACCAATCGCGTGGGCCGGACACGCGGCTCAGGCGTCCAAGAGTGACGTCGGGAGGAGAGAGAAATGCGGAGCACGATGCAGGACTTCCCGCTCACGATCACCAGCATGTTCCGCAGGGGTCGCGACCTGTTCGGCTCGAGCCAGCTGGTGAGCTTCGAAGGCGATGGCTCGCGACGTGCCGACTTCTCCCTGGTCGGCGAGCGGGCCGAGCGGCTGGCGGCGGCTCTGCGACGCCTCGGCATTCGTGAAGGCGATCGCGTCGGGACCCTGTGCTGGAACAACCAGGAACACCAGGAGGCGTACCTCGCCGTCCCCAGCATGGGAGCGGTGCTCCACACCCTGAATCTCAGGCTGGCGCCGGATCAGCTCGCCTTTGTCATCAACCACGCCGAGGACCGGGCGATCATCGTCGACGGTTCGCTGGTTCCTGTCCTGGCCAGGGTCAAAGACCGGCTCGAGACCGTCCAGGAGATCATCGTGATCGGGCCGGAGGACGCCGGAGCCCTCGGCGAGGTGCTTCGGTACGACGAGCTGCTGGCCGCGGAGCAGCCTGGCTTCCCCTGGCCGGAGCTGGACGAGAGGTCGGCTGCCGCCATGTGCTACACGACCGGGACGACCGGGGAGCCCAAGGGCGTCGCTTACAGCCATCGCTCCGTCTACCTGCACTCACTGGCGGAATGGGGCGCCTTCGAGCTCACCGAGCGCGATCGCATGCTGATCATCGTCCCGATGTTCCACGTCAACGCCTGGGGCCTCCCCTACACCGGCTGGGTGATCGGGGCAGACCTCCTGATGCCGGGCCGCCACCTGCAGGCCGAGCCGCTCTCCCGCTTCATCGCGCAGGAGAAACCGACCTTCGCGGCGGGCGTCCCGACTGTCTTCAACGACCTACTTCGTCATGTCGACGCCAACCCAACGGACCTCTCCAGCTTTCGCCTCGTGATCTGCGGCGGTGCCGCGGTTCCTCGCAGCCTCATGGAGCAGTTCCAGGAACGCCATGGCGTGCGCATGGTGCAGGCCTGGGGAATGACCGAGACCAGCCCGATCGGCGCGGTCGCGCTGCCGCCCAAGGACTCTCCACCGGAAGAGGAGATGGAGTGGCGGTCGAAGACCGGGCGCATAACGGCCGGCGTCGAGCTGCGCATCGTGGGCGACGACGGCAGCGCGCTGCCCCACGATGGCAAGGCGGTCGGGGAGATCGAGGCGAAGGGACCCTGGGTCGCCGCCTCCTACTATCGGACCGAGGCGCCGGACAAGTTCCACGACGGCTGGCTCAGGACCGGCGATGTGGGCACGATCGACGGCAGGGGCTTCGTCCAGATAACCGACCGCTCCAAGGACGTGATCAAGTCGGGAGGGGAGTGGATCTCGTCCATCGACCTCGAGACGGCGCTGATCGCCCACCCGGACGTGATGGACGCCGCCGTCATCGGAGTCCCCGACGAACGCTGGCAGGAGCGGCCGCTGGCCGCCGTCGTCCTCAAGGAGGGCTCGTCCACCATTCCGGCGGAGCTTCATGACTACCTGGGCCGGAAAGTGGCACGGTGGTGGTTGCCCGAGCGCTGGGCGCTGGTCTCGGAGATCCCCAAGACCAGCGTGGGCAAGTACGACAAGAAGGTGCTGCGAGCGATGTACGCGGAGGGCAGGCTTCCGATGGTCGAGCTCTCGACTGCCAGCGAGCGCAGGTAGGGGCCACACATTAAAGGAGCTCGAGAATGGCGCAGAGAGCTGAGACGCGCGACACGGCGCAGCAGGCGGCCGAGCCGAGCACCCCGGGACGGCCCCGTGGTCGCCGCGGGACCACACGGCCAGGCCCGAAGCGGACGCGGCGGCCGGCGAGCGAGGAGGGCCGCGGCGGCGACCGCAAAACCGCGTCCTCTTCCAGCCGAGCTGATCGGGCAGAGTCTCGGACGGAACCGGCAGGCCGAGCCGACCGGCGGGCGCCGGAGCCCGTCGCGGAGGAGGCCGGCGGCGCCATCCTGGGCGCCAACCCGTTCGTCGGCATCGATCCCACCGGGGCGCTGAGTTCGGCCGGACGATGGCTTGCGGCGTTGGGGCGGCACCCGCTGCCCACGGCAAGCCGGGCCGCGGCCAGCAGCCTGGAACTGGGGCGGATCGCCCTCGGCCGCTCGGAGGTCGCGCCACAAAAAGGCGACCGGCGCTTCGCGGACCCGGCCTGGTCAGAGCACCCTGGCTTCCGGCGGACCATGCAGTCGTACCTCATGCTGTCGTCGACGCTTCAGAGCCTCGTGGAAGACGCGGACCTGGACTGGAAGAGCGAACAGCAGACGCGGTACATGCTGCAGGTGCTGACCGACACGCTGGCCCCCACCAACAGCTTGCTCGGCAACCCCGCCGCCATCAAACGTGCCTTCGACACCGCCGGCCTCAGCCTCCTGAGGGGCGTCCGCAACCTGGTGGACGACGTCCGCCACAACGGCGCCATGCCTTCGATGGTGGACAAGCGCCCGTTCGAGGTCGGTCGCAACATCGCCGTCACTCCGGGAGCCGTCGTCTACCGGGACGAGGTGCTCGAGCTGATCCAGTACGCGCCGACCACCGAGACCGTCCACCGGCGCCCCGTCGTCCTGGTTCCACCGCAGATCAACAAGTACTACATCCTGGATTTGGCGCCCCAGCGCAGCTTCATCGAATACGCGGTCTCCCAGGGAGTCCCGTTGTTCGCGATCAGCTGGCGCAACCCGACCGCCGCCCAGCGGAACTGGGACCTCGACACCTACGCGCAGGCCTGCCTGGCCGCGGTGGACGCCGCCAACGAGATCACAGGCAGCGACGACTGCAACCTCTTCGGCGCCTGCGCGGGCGGAATCACGATGGCGCTGCTGCTCGGGCACCTGGCCGCGAAGCGATCGCGCCTGGTGAACTCGGCCACCTTCGCGGTGACGATCATGGACACGGAGACACCCTCGATGGTCGGCATGTTCGCATCGCCGGCATCCATCGACAGCGCCATCAAGCGCTCCCGGAAGAAGGGTTACCTGGACGGGGCCGAGATGTCGCGCATCTTTGCGTGGCTGCGGCCGAACGACCTGATCTGGAACTACTGGGTGAACAACTACCTGATGGGCAACGATCCGCCCGCCTTCGACATCCTCTACTGGAACGCCGACAACACGAGGTTGCCTGCCGGTCTGCACGCCGGGTTCCTGGAGCTCTTCAGGGGCAACCCCCTCAGAGAGCCGGGCGCGATCACGGTCCTGGGGACGCCGGTAGATCTGAAGACGGTCAGAATTCCGGCCTACGTGCTCGGTGGCATCACCGACCACATCGTCCCCTGGGCCTCGGCCTACGGCGCGACCCAGGTCCTGGGCGGTCCGACGCAGTTCGTGCTCAACTCCAGCGGACACATCCAGAGCCTGGTCAACCCGCCCGGCAATCCGAAGGCCAGCTACCGGGTGGACGGCCCCAGGACTCCCGATCCACAGAAGTGGCTGAGCGGCGCGACCGAGGTGCGGGGCACCTGGTGGGAACACTGGGCGAGGTGGATCGGTGAGCAGTCCGGAGGAAGCGTGCCCGCCGCCGGGCGGCTTGGCAGTGACCGCCACGCCCCGCAGGGCTCCGCACCGGGAACCTATGTCCACCAGACATAAGGGCCGTTCCAGGTCGGCTTACTCAGACCCGGCGGTGACCGAGTTCGTCGTCGTGGACGGCATGCGCCTGCGCGTCCGCATCGAAGGCAGCGGCGACCCGCTTCTGCTCGTGATGGGGCTCGGAGGCAACGTGGAGATGTGGGGTCCGCTGGTTGGGGCCATGGACGGCCGCCAGACCATCGCCTTCGACGCGCCGGGAACCGGTGATTCGGACCTGCCCCGGCGGCCACTTGGGATGAGCGGCCTGGCCGGCCTCGCGGGAAAACTGCTCGACGAGCTCGGGTACGACCGCGTCGACGTGCTGGGCGTCTCCTTCGGCGGCGCTGTCGCGCAGCAGCTCGCGATCGACCATCCGGAGCGAGTCCGGCGGTTGATCCTGGCCGCCACCACGTACGGTCTGGGCGCCATCCCAGGCAACCCGCTGACCCTGGCGATCCTGCTCACGCCGCTCCGCTACTACTCCAGGCCCTACTTCGAACTGGTGTCTCCTTATCTCTATGGTCGGGCCCGCGAGGACGCAAGCCTGGTCCACCAGCAGGCGCTGGCCAGGCTCCAGCGGCCCCCGAGCCTGGTCGGTTACTACCTGCAGATGGCGGCGATCGCCGGCTGGACCAGCCTGCCCTTCCTGCGCCGCATCCGCCAGCCCACCCTGGTCATGGGCGGCGCCGACGACCGCATCGTCCCGCTGATCAACGCCAGGATTCTGAGGCGCCTGATTCCGGACGCGCGTCTGTACGTGGTCGCGGGAGGAGGTCACCTGTTCCTTATCGATCGCGCCCGCGAGTCGGCCGAGGCGATCACGGGCTTCCTGGAGCAGGCCTCAAAGGCTGGAGGTTGGACATGACGGTCTCGAAGGACGAGGCGACCTACGAAGACATCGGCAGGGCGCTCACGACCGACTACTTCTTCCTTCGCGAGCAGCTCTCCGAAGACCAGCTGGACTACCTGACCCGGACCCGCCGCTTCGTGGATGACGAGGTGATCGAGGTCATCGGCGACTACTGGGAGAGGGCCGAGTTCCCCTGGCCCCTCGTGAAGCGGCTTGGGGAGCTGGGGCTGGTCGGTGACGGCCTGCAGGGCTACGGCTGCCCCGCGATGGATCCGCTCTCAGCCGGCCTGGTGCAGATGGAGCTGAGCCGCGGGGACGGCAGCCTGGGCACCTTCGTGGGCGTCCAGGCCGGGCTGGCCATGCGCTCGATCGCCATGCACGGCTCGGAGGAGCAGAAGCAGCGCTGGCTGCACCCGATGGCGAAGGTGGACAAGATCGGCGCCTTCGCCCTGACGGAACCCGAGCACGGGTCGGACTCGGTCGCACTGGAGACCAGCGCGCGAAGGGATGGTGACTCCTTCGTCATCAACGGATCCAAGAAATGGATCGGCAACGGCACCATCGCGGACGTGGCGGTGGTCTGGGCGCGCGACGTCGAAGACGGCGAGGTGAAGGGCTTCCTGGTCGAGAAGGGGACGGCGGGCTACGACGCCCGAGTGATCGAGCGGAAGGGGTCGCTTCGCGCGGTGTGGCAGGCGGAGATCGAGCTGACGGACGTCCGAATTCCGGTCGAGAACAAGCTGCCGGGCGCCAACTCCTTCAAGGACGCCGGACGGGTCCTGGTGGCCACACGCAGCAGCTGCGCCTGGATGGCGCTCGGCCACGCCGTGGCCGGCTACGACGCGGCGCTCACGTACGCCAAGCGGCGGCACCAGTTCGGACGTCCCCTCTGCAGCTTTCAGATCGTCCAGGAACGGCTGGTGCGGATGCTGTCCGAAGTGACCGCCATGCAGCTCTACTGCGTCCAGACCGCGCGCCTGGCGGCCGAGGGGCGGCTCCTGCCCACCATCGCGGGCCTCGCCAAGCTGCACAACATGCGCAAGGCGCGCCAGATCCTGGCCGAGGCTCGGGACCTGCTCGGCGGCAACGGCATCCTGCTGGACTTCCAGGTCATCCGGCACATGGCGGACGTGGAGGCCGTCCACACTTTCGAGGGGACGGAGACCATCCAGACGCTCATCGTGGGGCGGGACATTACCGGGGTCGGCGCCTTCGTCTGAGGCCGCGGGCGGACGGTCACCGGCGCTGCCCGAGGGTGGCCAGGAGGAGATGCGATGACAGCGAACAGGCCCTTCCGCTTCGGAGTCGTCTCGGCGCAGGCCGGGTCCGGCGAAGAGTGGGCCGCCAGGGCCCGCGCCATCGAATCCATGGGCTATTCGACGCTCCTGATGCCCGACGGGCTGCGATTCAGTCTCGCCCCATTGCCCGCGCTGGCGGCGGCCGCCATGGCCACGCGCTCCCTGCGCGTTGGTACGTACGTCCTCGCCAACGACTTCAGGAACCCTGTGCTGCTCGCCAAGGAGGCCGCAACGGTGGACGTGGTCTCGGATGGCCGGTTCGAGCTGGGCATCGGAGCCGGCCGCCCGGGGGCCGCGGACGACAACCGCATGCTCGGCGTCCCCTTCGAATCGGGCGGGGCGCGGGTGGCTGCCCTGGCCGAGTCTCTCGCGCTGATCAAGCCCCTCCTGGCCGGCGAGACGGCGATCGCGACGGGTCCACGCTATTCAGCGGACGCCGCCGAGATCATGCCGCGGCCCCTTCAGCAGCCTCGGCCGCCGCTCCTGGTTGCCGGCTCGGGCCGTCGGATCCTCTCACTGGCCGCCCGGGAGGCTGACATCGTCGCCATCGGAGTGCCGCCCACGGAACCGGAGGCGAAGGTCGCCGAACGGATCGGCTGGCTGCGGGAGGCGGCCGGCCCGCGGTTCGACCAGCTCGAGCTGAACATCACGTTGATGGCGGTCGGCGAGCAGGTGCCGCA
>JALYYF010000428.1 GCA_030946725.1 Candidatus Dormiibacterota bacterium | reverse complement strand
GACTCGACCTTCACGACGTCCGCCCCCAGGTCGGCCAGCTGCATGGCGCAGAAGGGACCCGCCATGTAGTTGCCCACCTCGAGGACGCGGACGCCGGCCAGCGGCGCCTGCATGGCTGGCGGTCCCTCCTGCCGCGGGGCCGGGTCTATCGCGTCAGCGGCTCGACGAGCGGCTCTTGGAAGACTCGGGGACCACCACGGTCGGCCCCGGCTCGGCCGCCGGCGGGGGGGCCGGATCCGGCCAGGCCCTCATCAGGCCTCCCTTCGACCTTTCGTTCCAGGCCTGGCGCAGCTGCTCCCTCCGCTCCCGACCGCTCACAGGGTCTAGGAAGTAGGCGAGCGCGGCACCGGCCCCAACCACCATCAACGTTCTCGTTAAGCGCATCCGCTCACCTTAACAACCACCGTTGCCGAGGTCCAAGCCTGGCCGCCACACTCGCCTCACATACGCTTGCTATGGATGCCACGACGCCCTTCGCCCGACTCCTCGCCGCCTACCTCACGGCCGTCATTACAGGCCGCGACGCCGGCCGTTTCGCCGGCGGGGCGTCGGCCCCCTCCCGGCTGGGGCGCGCGGTGGGGTGGCTTCGTGGCGCGGCATCGATGGCAGTTCCTCGCCGGCTGGGTGGTCGCCGTCGTCGTCATGGGCTACTTGGCGTCCGGCACCTCGCGGCTGCTCTCGCCCGCCGGCTTCACCACCGACACGGAGGCCGGCCGGGCCGCCGACGTGCTTCGCCAGCAGTTCCCGCAGCGGCGGGGGCCGGTGCTCTTCGTCGTCTTCCAGTCGGACCGCACGCCGGTCTCCGATCCGGGTTACCAGGCGCAGGTCGAGGCCTGGCGCGGCGACCTCCAGAGCCTCACCGCGGCCGCCGGTGGTGGGGGGGCGGCCGGCGTGGTCCAGGGGCCTGTGCCGGGGAAGGACGGGAGGACGCTGGCGCTCGTCGTCCAGTCGAACGCGACCCCGGACCGCTTCGTCGACCTCGGCCACAGGGCTGTGAGGATCCGCCACGCCGGGCCTGCCCACGCCTACGTCGGCGGGCTGGGCGCCATCTACAACAACTTCCTGGAGGGCTCGGAGCACGACGTCCAGCAGTCGGAGGCCGTCTCGCTGCCGATCGCGCTGGTCCTGCTCCTGCTCGTCTTCGGCGGGCTCGTGGCTGGCCTGCTCCCCGTGCTGACCGGCCTGGCGACCGTCACCGTCGCCGTGGCCCTGCTCGGGCTGGTCGCCCGGGAGCACACCGTCTCCGTCTTCTCCCTGAACGTGACCTCCGTCTTGGGGCTGGGCCTGGGCATCGACTACTCGCTGCTGGTCGTGAATCGCTTCAGGGAGGAGCTCCGAAGGGGCGAGAGCAGGGAGGAGGCGGTGGCCGCCACCATGGGCACGGCCGGGATCGCCACCGTGGTCTCCGGCGGGACGGTCGCCATCGGCTTCGGCGCACTGATGCTCTCCCACCTCAACGTGCTCTGGTCGGTCGGCGTCGGCGGAGCCCTGGTGGTCGCCGTCTCCGTGCTGGCCTCCCTGACCCTGATACCGGCGCTGCTGGCGGTCTTCGGCAGCGGGGTGGACCGTCTCGCCCTGCCCTTCACGCGAGGCCACGACACCTCCGGCTTCTGGCACACCCTGGCCAGCCGGGTCATGGGCCGGCCGCTGCTCTTCATCGGGATCTCGCTGGCGGTGGTCCTGCTCATCGCCTCGCCTGCGCGCAACCTGAGGCCAGGGGTGGTCGGCGCAGAATCGCTGCCCGCCGACGATCAGGCCTTCCAGGCGCAGCGGATCGCGGAATCGCAGCTGGGCTTCCCCAGATACCCGCCGGCCTTCGTGGTCGCCCACGGCGTGGACAGCCCCGCCACCGCCGCCGAGCTGGAGGCACGGCTGCGGGCCGCGGCGGCTGGGCAGGCGGTCACCGGTGTGGCGGACGTGCCACCGGCCCTGGCGCCGCTCTACCTGAGCAACCGCTACGCGGTCTTCGAGGTGCAGCAGCCGGCGCCCGACAACGACGACCGGACGCACGCCTGGCTGAACCGGATCCGCTCGGTGCACTGGCCGGCCGGCGTCACCGTGATGCTGGGGGGGGAGGCCGCGGCCTATCAGGACTTCCTCGGCGTACTGCTCGGCGACGTGCCGCTGGTGCTCGGCACCGTCCTGGCGCTGACCCTGCTGCTGCTCGGGGTCGCCTTCCGTTCGGTGGCCCTGCCTCTGAAGGCGGTCATCATGAACATGCTGTCGGTGACAGCCGCCATGGGCGTCCTCACCTGGGTCTTCCAGGAAGGTCATTTCGCCGCGCAGCTGGGGTTCCAGGCCGTCGGGTTCGTGGAGGCGACGGTGCCGGTGATCATCTTCGCCGCACTGTTCGGGCTATCCATGGACTACGAGGTCTTTCTCCTGAGCAGGATCCGCGAGGAATGGGCCAGGGGCAGCTCGAACGTCGCCGCCGTCGCGCTGGGGATGGAGCGCACCGGCCAGATCATCACCTCGGCCGCTCTAATCCTTGTCGTCGTGGTCGGGACCCTGGGCCTCAGCAGGCTGGCCCTCAACAAGGCGCTGGGGATCACCTTCGCGGTGGCCATCCTCCTTGACGCCACGCTGATCCGGCTGCTGCTGGTGCCCGCCATGATGCGCGTCCTCGGCGAGCTGAACTGGTGGCCGGG
>JALYYF010000128.1 GCA_030946725.1 Candidatus Dormiibacterota bacterium | reverse complement strand
GCGAGAACCTGCCCGAGACCCACGACTTCCTCAAACGGGTGCGACGCGAGGTCGACGCCAACTACGACGACCGGGTACTGCTGTGTGAGGCCAACCAGTGGCCGGCCGACGTCGTCGAGTACTTCGGCGACCCCGGGGTCGGCGGCGACGAGTGTCACATGGCGTTCCACTTCCCGGTCATGCCCCGGCTGTTCATGGCCGTGCGCCGCGAGCAGCGCTACCCGATCTCGGAGATCCTCGATCAGACGCCGGCCATTCCGGCCAACTGCCAATGGGGCATCTTCCTGCGCAACCACGACGAGCTGACGCTGGAGATGGTGACGGACGAGGAACGCGACTACATGTACCGCGCCTACACGCGGGATCCCGAGGCCAGAATCAACCTGGGCATCCGCCGCCGGCTGGCGCCGCTGCTGAACAACAACCGGCGCCGGATCGAGCTCATGAACGGCCTGCTCTTCTCGCTGCCGGGCACGCCGGTCATCTACTACGGCGACGAGGTCGGGATGGGCGACAACATCTATCTCGGCGACCGTGACGGTGTGCGCACGCCGATGCAGTGGAGCGGCGACCGCAACGCCGGCTTCTCCAGCGCCAACCGGCAGCGCCTGTACCTCCCGGTGATCACCGACCCCGAGTACCACTACGAGGCGATCAACGTGGAGGCCCAGGAGGCCAACCAGCAGTCTCTGCTGCACTGGATGAAGCGCCTGATCGCGCTGCGCAAGCGGCACCCGGCCTTCGGCCGCGGCAGCGTCCACTTCCTGCATCCCAACAACCGCAAGGTGCTGGCCTTCGTCCGCAAGCACGGGGACGAGCAGATCCTGGTGGTGGCGAACCTCTCCCGCTTCGCGCAGTTCGCCGAGATCGACATGCGAGCTTACGAGGGCCTGATCCCGGTGGAGCTATTCGGACGGACGGAGTTCCCGCGGATCGGGGAGCTGCCGTACCTGGTCACGCTGGGACCGCACGCGTTCTACTGGTTCTCGCTGGAGCCGGCCAAGGTCGAGCTGACGATCGACGGACACGCGCCGGAGCTCTCATTGACCGACTCCGAGCTGGAAGAGGTGCTTCCCCGCTACCTGGTCGGCCAGCGCTGGTACGGCGCCAAGAGCCGGCGCATCAAGGAGGTCAAGGTCGTCGACAGCGTCTCCGTCGGCGAGGCCCAGCTGAAGCTGGTGGAGGCGGCCTTCGACCAGGGCGATCCACGCACCTACCTGTTGCCACTGAGCCAGGACGGCGACGGGCGCATCGTGGAGGCGATCGAGGACTCGTCCTTCAACGACGAGCTGCTCGACGCCATCACTCATCGGCGCCGGTTTCGCGGCACCCGCGGTGACATCCAGTCGCTGCAGACTTCCGAGCTCGGGCGGCTGCGCACCGAGGGCGAGGAGCTGGTGGCCAGGCCGGCCGCCACCGAGCAGAGCAACAACTCTGTGATCTTCGGCGAGCGGCTGATCATGAAGCTCTACCGGCACCTGGAGGAGGGGGTCAACCCCGACCTGGAGATGTCCCGCTTCCTGACCGAGGCCGGGTTCCGGAACGTCCCCGCGGTCGCGGGGGCTCTTCTCTACCGCCGGGACCCGGAGCACGCCGCAACGGTCGCCATGCTCCAGGCCTACGTGCCGAACCGCGGCGACGGCTGGATCCACGCGCTTGCCGAGCTCACCGGAGGTGACCGCTCGGTCATCGACTGCTACGTGCCTCACGCCAAGCTGCTCGGGCAGCGCACGGCCGAGATGCACCTGCTGCTGGCCTCCAACACCAGCAATCCGGACTTCGCGCCGGAGCCGACCTCGATGCTGGACGCCCGCTCGATCTACCAGTCGATCCGGAGCATGCTGGGTCCCGCCATGGAGTCGGTGCGGCACCGGCTGCCGACCCTGGGCGGTCCGGCCCGGGACGACGCGGCCGCGCTGCTGGAGGCCGAAGAACGTCTTCACGAACACCTGCGCGCACTGCTCAACCGTCCGATCTCGGCCAAGCGCATCCGCTGCCACGGCGACTACCACCTGGGCCAGGTCCTATTCACCGGGGGCGACTTCTACGTGATCGACTTCGAGGGCGAGCCGGGCAGGCCGCTGCGTGAGCGCCGCCTGAAGCGCTGGGCACTGAAGGACGTGGCCGGCATGCTCCGCTCGTACGAGTACGCGGCGGCGGCATCCGGAGTCGACTTCGCGGCCGAATGGGCCCGGCGAGCGGGGGAGGCCTTCCTCGACGCCTACTTCGAGGCGGCCGGCGGCGCTTCCTTCCTTCCTGCCAGCCACGGCGAGGAGGAGGCCGTCCTGAACGCGATGCTGATCGAAAAGGCGCTCTACGAGCTGCGCTACGAGCTGGACCACCGGCCGGACTGGGTGCCCATCCCACTCCGAGGCCTGCGCGAGCTTGCGCTCAAGTGAGCGTCCTCTCCGGACCGAAGAGCCTCCTCAGCGACGACGACCTCCGCCTCTTCAGCGAAGGGAGCCACTTCCGCCTGGCCGACGTGATGGGCGCCCACGCGGGCAGCGGCGGCACCTGGTTCGCTGTCTGGGCGCCGGCCGCCACCGGCGTATCGGTGGTCGGGGACTTCAACGGTTGGGACGCGAGCGCCGACCCACTGGAGGGGAGAGGCGGCTCGGGAGTCTGGGAGACGCTGGTGCCGGAGGCCGCGGCGGGAGCCGTCTACAAGTACCGCGTGGTGTCGGCTGACGGTCGCACGACCGACAAGGCCGATCCGCTGGCCTTTCATGCCGAGGTCTCACCCCGGACCGGCTCGGTCGTGTGGGACTTGCGCCATGCCTGGGACGACGAGGCGTGGATGCGGGGTCGCCACGAGCGGTCGCCACACAGCGCGCCCTGGTCGATCTACGAACTGCACGTGGGCTCGTGGTTGCGGGTGCATGGCGATGGCAATCGCTCGCTGAGTTACCGGGAGCTGGCGCCGCTGCTGGGCGACTACGTCGAACGGCTCGGGTTCACTCACGTGGAGCTGCTGCCGGTGATGGAGCATCCCTTCTTCGGCTCCTGGGGCTATCAGACCACCGGATACTTCGCTCCCTCCAGCCGCTACGGCCGCCCGCAGGACCTGATGTACCTGGTCGACCACCTTCATCAGCGCGGCATCGGCGTGATCCTGGACTGGGTGCCGTCGCACTTTCCCGCAGACGAGCACGGTCTCCGCCGCTTCGACGGCACGCACCTCTACGAGCACCCGGATCCCAGGCGCGGATTCCATCCCGACTGGAACAGCTGCATCTTCGACTACGGCCGCCCCGAGGTCCGCAGCTTCCTGATCTCCAGCGCGGTCTTCTGGCTCGACCACTATCACGCCGACGGCCTGAGGGTCGACGGCGTGGCGTCGATGCTCTATCGGGACTACTCCAGGAAGCCGGGAGAGTGGACGCCCAACGAGTTCGGCGGTCGGGAAAACCTCGAAGCGGCCGATTTCCTGCGCCGTCTGAACACCGAGGTCTACGCCGCCCTGCCGGACACCGAGACGATCGCGGAGGAGTCGACGTCCTGGCCGCTGGTCTCACGCCCAACCTATCTCGGCGGCCTCGGCTTCGGCATGAAGTGGGACATGGGCTGGATGCACGACACCCTCGAGTACTTCCAGCGGGACCCGGTGCACCGGAAGTACCACCATCGCAACCTGACCTTTCGCCCGCTCTACGCCTACAGTGAGAACTTCACCCTGCCGCTCTCTCACGACGAGGTGGTCTACGGCAAGGGTTCTCTCATCGGCAGGATGCCTGGCGACGACTGGCAGAAGCGGGCGAACCTCCGGCTGCTCTTCGGCTGGATGTACGCGACTCCGGGTAAGAAGCTGATCTTCATGGGTGGCGAGTTCGGCCAGTGGCGTGAGTGGGACCATGACGGGGAGCTGGACTGGAGCCTGGCCGCCGAACCGGAACATGCCGGCATCAGCCGCTGGCTCGGCGACCTCAACCGGCTCTACAGGGAGGAGCCGGCCCTTCACGCGCTGGACTTCGACCCCGCGGGATTCGAGTGGGTGGATGCCAGGGACTCCGAGCAGTCGGTGGCGACGCTGATTCGCTCCGACGGCCGGCGTCAGGTGCTCACGGCCTTCAACTTCACACCTGTACCGAGGGTGGGCTATCGCGCAGGAGTGCCCCTGGTGGGGCGCTGGCGCGAGGTGCTCAACAGCGACGCCGAGACCTATGGCGGAAGTGGCTGGGGCAACATGGGCGCCACCGAGGCGGAAGCGGTGCCGTGGCACGGCCGTCCCCACTCGGTCGTCCTGACGCTGCCGGCGCTGTCGGC
>JALYYF010000100.1 GCA_030946725.1 Candidatus Dormiibacterota bacterium | reverse complement strand
CTAAGACCCTCGGAGCGTGGTTGCCATGGCAACGGCGGCCCATGTGGAGGCAGGTCACCAAGGCGGGGGGGTCCGGAGGCTCGGCGGCGATGAACTGCCATACTGGCCGTCGTAGTGCGTTACGAGTTTCGTGATCCCCCTGCATGACCCTGAAACTGACCCAGCTCTAGGATGTCAAGCCATCGAGGGGCCTGTTGCCGAACTGGGGTCGAGTGAGTTGGAAACAGACCTGGGCCTACGTGGTTGCGGGCTCGGTCCGTAGGCGCGGAATTGAATAAGCGCTCCATAAGGACTTGGCCAGCCCCGCTGGCCGCCTGTACGCAGCCAACTTCTTGATGTTCTGAGCGCTGGCCACCAGCAACGCCTGGATTGTCATCGCCGTTAGGCCCCGGCACCTTGCTCGGCTCAACCCGTGATGGCTCTTGGCGTCGGCGATGACGCCTTCGATCCAGGCCTTCCTGCGTCGAATGTCTTCTTTGGCCTGGGGCCTGCGGAGGTGGGCTCGGGCTCGCTCGATCTGCTCTTCTCCCGCGAATCTCAAGATCCGCCGCCCTTGCGGATTGGTCGTGCACTGAGGGCGTAGTGGGCAGTCGCGGCAGGTCCGGGGGTCGGCACGGTAGATGATGGCGTTCTGTTTGGAGGCGAGTCCCCGCCGAGTCACCGGCTCCCCAGCTGGGCACCAGTAGAGGTCCCGGGCGAGGTCGTAGATGAAACGTTCAGGCCCCCAGAGCCCTGGCCGATGCCGCCGCCGCATCTCGGGAATGCTGGGCGCGATGTTCCGTTCCAGTAGGTACTCGTAGTTGGCCCGAGTCGCATACTTGCGGTCGGCGGCCACCCGACGGGGCATCCGTCCGAGAAGCTCGGAGTGGCCCTCGACCAAGTTGGGAAGTTCGTACTCATCAGCCCGCTGCCCTGAGGTCACTCGGACCGCGGTCACGATCCGTGCCCAACCCCCATCTACCGCGAGGTGGTCCTTGTAGGCGAAATGGGGTGGATAGCCGCGCCCACGGGAGACCATGGCTGCTTCGGGGTCTGTGCGGCTGCTGATCCACTGGTTGACGGTGTGCTGACCGGTCGGAGCTCCAGCGTTCTCGGAGTCTTCCTCAGCTACGTCGGGATTGCTCTCCCAGAGCCGCTCCACGAACTCTTCAGGACGGCCGGGGAGTTGCTGAAGCAGGACACGAGAGCGAGCGCTGTCCACGTCGGCGGAAGCCGGAACCAGCGTGGAGTCCAAGTAGAGGGTGGTGCCGTCAATCAGGCCGGCCGCTTCACACTGGAGCACAACCCGGCGAAAGAACTCCTCGTAGACCTGCTTGCCGAAGCGCCGCCGGGCTTTCGAGAGCACGCTGTGATTCGGTGTGGCCTCGTCCAGGTCATAGCCCAGGAACCAGCGATAGGCCAGGTTCAGCTCCACCTCTTGAGCCAGCCGGCGCTCGCTGGGTAGCCCGTACAGATAGCCGAGGAGAGCCATCTTGAACAGCGCCACCGGGTCCACGGAGGGCTGCCCGGTGTGGGAGTAGTAGGGCCGGGTCAGGCTGTAGACGAACGAGAAGTCGACCGCCTGCTCGATACGCCGCAGCAGGTGATCCCTCGGAATCCGGCGGTCGAGCGAGAACTCGTAAAAGAGCTTCGCTTCGGCACTCTTGATGCCCATCATGGCGGCCACCTCGTGCTGGAACGATGGGCGGGCGCCCCTAGGTTAAGGCGCTACCTCGAGTTCGGCAACAGGCCCCTCGAAGGCTTGACAGGGTGTGGGAGGGGGTACTAAATCAAATAGTCGTACAGCAGCTCTTCACTGCTGAGCAGCCGCCAGTTGAGCTGAATTTCGCCCATTCGCACCAACAGCGGCTCCAGGTCGGCCCGGCTCTTCAGCTCGATCCCGATCAGCGCCGCCCCGCGCTCCTTGTTCGTCTTCTTCATGTACTCGAAGCGGACGATGTCGTCGGTCGGTCCCAGCGCCTGGTCGACAAACCGACGAAGCTGCCCCGGCTTCTGCGCGAACTCGACCAGGAAGTAGTGCTTGCGGCCCTGGTAGACGAGGCTGCGCTCCATGATCTCGGGGTAGCGAAGGATGTCGTTGTTACCTCCGCTGAGGACGCAGACAACGTTCTTGCCCCGGATCGCCTCTCGCGCGTCATACAGAGCGGCGACGCTGAGGGCGCCGGCCGGCTCGGCGATGATGCCCTCGTTCTGATAGAGGTCGATGAGCGTCGCGCAGGCCTTGCCCTCCGGGACCACCACGACCCGGTCCAGGTACCTCTGGCAGAGCTCGAACGTCATCTGGCCGACCGTCTTCACGGCGGCGCCGTCGACGAAGGTGTCGATCCTGGGCAGCGTCACCACGCGGCCCTGCTCGAGCGAGGCGTGCATCGAGGGCGAACCGGCCGGCTCTGCGCCGATGATCCGCACAGCCGGCTGCCGCTCCTTCAGATGCGACGCCATCCCGGACGCCAGGCCTCCGCCGCCGATGGCCACGAACACCGCATCGACCGCGCCCTGCAGCTCCTCGTAGATCTCTTTGCCAATCGTCGCCTGGCCCGCGATGGTCAGCGGATCGTCGAACGGGTGCACGAAGATGCCGTCCTTCTCGGCGCAGAACGCGCTGGCCGCGACGTTGGCGTCGTCGTAGGAATCGCCCACCAGGCGGATCTCGATGAACTCGCCGCCGAAGTGCTTGACCCTCTCGATCTTCTGGGTCGGCGTGATGTTGGGCATGAAGACGGAGCCCTTGATGCGAAGGTGCGAGCAGGCGAAGGCCACGCCCTGTGCGTGGTTGCCTGCGCTGGCGCAGACCACCCCCCGCTTCCGCTCCGACGCGGTCAGTGAGCTGATCTTGTTGTACGCGCCCCGCACCTTGAACGAGCGCACCTCCTGGAGGTCCTCGCGCTTGAACATGATGTTGGCGTCGAACTCGGCGGAAAGCCGTCGCGAAGCCTGCAGCGGCGTCCTCGTGACAATGCCCTCGAGCCTCCTCGCCGCCTCCTCGGTGCTCGCGAGCAGGTCGGGCGCCGCGGTCGTGCTGCCCATCCGCGTTAGGGTAGCGGACCTCGCCGGTCGGCCTGTCCTGGGAGGAGTCTGCGCCGCGGACGGCGCCTGCAAGCGCGCGTGCGAGCGGCGAGGGCGGTGCCGTAGGGTGGGTACGCCGTGAGAGATGTCTGAAGGGCCGGCGCAGGAGTTTCGGGTGCTGCAGGCGGGTGTGCCGCTGCGCGAGGCCAGGGCGGCGATGATCCTGCTCCACGGGCGCGGAGCCTCGGCCGAGGACATCATGCTGCTCGGCCAGGAGCTTTCGATGCCGGGCTTCACCTACGTGGCCCCTCAGGCGCCCGGCAACACCTGGTATCCGAACCGATACTCCGCCCCCATCGCCAGCAACGAGCCCTGGCTCTCTTCCGCGCTGGAGGCGCTGGAGGCGCTCCTGCGGCGGATCGCGGAGGTCCTCCCGGCGGAGAGGACGGTGCTGCTTGGCTTCTCGCAGGGCGGCTGCCTGACACTGGAATTCGCGGCCCGTTACGCGCGTCGCTATGGAGCGGTGGTCGGACTGAGTGGCGCCCTGATCGGACCGCCCGGCACTCCGCGCGACTATCCAGGGTCGCTCGAGGGAACCCCCGTCTTCCTCGGCTGCAGCGACGTCGACCCCCACGTGGCGGCGGCCGACGTGCGTGCGTCCGGGGATGTCCTCCGGGAGCAGGGTGGCGACGTGACCGTGCGTCTCTATCCCGGTCTAGGCCACCTGGTCAACGAGGACGAGCTGGAGCACGTGCGCGGCCTGATGAGGGCGCTGGCACCGGAGGCCGAGACAGGCTCCCAGGTGTGAACCCGGAGAGCGCGGCCGCCTTCGTGCTGGCACACACCCGGCTGGTGCGCCCACCCCAGGTGCCGGAGCTGCGCCTGCACCTCGCCGAGGAGGCCTTCGGGCTCTGGAAGAGGACCGAGGAGGAGGTGGGCCATCCAGGGGCGCCACCACCCTACTGGGCCTTCGCCTGGCCGGGCGGCCAGGCACTCGCTCGCTACGTGCTCGACCATCCCTCGGTCGTCCTGGGCCGGAGCGTCTTCGACCTTGGCTCCGGATCCGGCCTGGTCGCCATCGCGGCGGCCCGGGCGGGGGCGTCCGTGGTCAATGCCAGCGACGTGGATGCCTTCGCGATCGCGGCGATCGGCCTCAACGCTGAGGCCAACGGTGTGAGCGTCGGGTGCGCGCTCGAAGACCTCCTGGAGGGCGACGGCGTCGACGCTGACGTGGTGCTGGCCGGCGATCTCTTCTATGAGCGGCCGACGGCCGAGCGCGTGCTGCGCTTCCTGAAGCGCGTCGAGGCGCGGGGCGCGGACGTCCTGGTCGGCGATCCCGGTCGCGCGTACATGCCGCGCCCAGGTTTCGAAGCACTGGCGACTTACGACGTGGTGACGCCACCAGGCCTGGAGGACCGTGGTCTGAAGGTCACCAACGTCTGGCGGCCGGTGGGCAGGCCGTAGAGAGGCTTCGAGCGCCCGCGGAGCGACGGTTTCCGGCCTAGTCTGTTCGTCCACGAGCCCTGGCCGCTGTTAACCTCCGCACGACAGAACCCGTGGACGTTGGGGTTCGTAGCTTGTCCAGAACCGCTGCCGGGTTCGGGGCCTTCCCCCCGGCAGCACTCGACCTCACATCAGGAGGGGGCGATCATGGCTCTTCCGATCAGCGGTTCGGCGGAGGGTGCGTGGGAGGCGATTGTCGGGCTGAAGGCGAGGAGCGCGCGACACCCGACGGAGACGGCTGCCGACCTCAACCGGATCTTTCGAGCCGGCGCGCCGCCAGAAGGGCTCGACGACCGGTACGAAGGCATTCTCGTGATGACCACGCAGGGTCCGCTCGACGGCGTCGCCCGCCGACTCACGGGCCTCTGGATGCCCTGGCTTGGCAAGCGGTTCGACCGCGCGGCCGGCACCGGCGACAACGTTCTGGTGACGGCCGCCGCGGTTCCGGCTCGGCTCATGTGGCCGCGGTACACGTTTCGCCCTGTCGAATCGGGTGTGCTCTCAGCCTTCGACTTCAGGACGTACACGGCCCCGGGTCTCGCCGACCCCGATCGCGCCGTGCTGAAGATCGACTACGACCTCGACGTGAATCCGGGTTTCCTGATCCGGGACATCCTCGACGAGCTGGTGGAGGTCGGTTCCCGGACGTACCTCGGCAAGGTGCACATGCGACGTGGCAGCAGCTGGAAGATGGTCGGCTACTTCGCGCTGCGGCCGAGCCGGGTGGCGCAGCCGCAGCAGGATGGGCTCACCGTCTGGGATTCCGGAGAGGTGACCGAGGAACCAAAGCCGGCGCCTCGGCGGCGGACCAGCCGCAGGGGGGCAGCCGAGACCGGTAACCCCTGACCTCTGGCACTCGACCTGCCGGCTTGCAGGCCGTCTCATCAGACCTTTCGAGAGCGCGTACACGCGGATGGCGATGACGCATGCAATTTGTCCTCCCCCTTGCGGGGAGGGTAGGGGAGGGGGTCCCCGTCAGTGCCTCACGCGACTCTTCCGACAGTCAGTCCCGGGCCGCCGCTAGCGAGCCGGGATCTCACCCGACCCTCGCGCCACCAGCCGAGTCGGCACCACCAATTTCTTCCAGGGGGTGCAGTCGCCGGCCAGCCGTCCGAACAGGAGCTCGGCCGCGATCCGTCCCAGCGCGTGCGGATCCTGAACGATGGCTGAGATAGGAGGATCGAGCAGGTCGGCCAGCGTCAGGTCGTCGAAGCCGATGAGGGCCACCCGATGCTGAAGCTCACGCTGCCGTAGAGCACGGACCGCTCCAAGAGTGATGAGGTTCTGCGCAGTGAACAGCGCTGTCGGCGGATCGGCTGCGGCCAGCAGGTCAAGAGCCGCTCCCTCGGCCAGCTCGATGGTCGGAAAGTCCTGCCGCACGAGCTCCGGATCGTACGGGATCCCCTCCCTCCACAGACCTTCCGCGTAGCCCAGGTGGCGTTCGCTCGCCGTCCAGATCGAACGCGCGTCTCCCAGGAAAGCTATGCGCCTGTGCCCATGCGCCACGAGATGGCGGACCGCCTCGCGAGCCCCGACCCGGTTGTCCGCCGTGACGCTGTCGGCTTCGAGCAGGTCAATCAGGCGGTCGACGATGACGACCGGCTTCCCCTGGCGCTGCTGCTCCATCAGCAGCCCGTCGTGGTGACGGGCGGCGGGCATCACGATGAGACCGTCCACCCGGTGGCGGACGAAGGCCCCGAGCACCTCTCGCTCACGGTCCGGATCCTCGTCGCTGCTGCCCGCGAAGACCAGCATTCCGTGGCGCTTGGCGGTGTCCTCCACCGCGCGGTGAAGAGTCGAGGAGAACGGGTTTGCGACATCCTCGAGCAGCAAGCCGATCGTTGAGGTCTTGTGATCGGCTCTTCGGAGACTGATAGCGGCCACGTTGGGGTGATAGTCGAGAAGCCGGACAGCGTCCTCTACGCGGGCCGCTATGTAGGGTGAGACCGTGGGTTGCCCGTTGATCACACGGGAGACGGTCTTGATGCTCACCTGCGCCAGTGCGGCGACGTCATTCATGGTTGGCTGGCGCCGGCTTGGTGCCAGTCGGGACAACGTCAGTCTCGTGTCTCCAGGGGAAGGGGCGGGTCTGCCAGGTTACTGCGAGGGATCAAACTGCTTTTGAGTCTACCTAGACAGATCTCCGACTGTGTGCTATTTTCAGTCCTACGTTGTCTCGTTAGGCTGATCTGGGAGGGGAGGCTGATGGGCCGGCCACAGTTGTGCCTCCATCTGGCGGACACCGCTTTGCTGGGCGTGTGCTGTAGAGCACGTGCCGAGGGAGTTTGAGGCATGGGAGAGATGTTGCGTCCACGGCTTGATGGGGGCCGCACGCCACAGACTGGGAGGCTGAACCTGACCGGTGTGGCTGCGATCATGATTGCGGCGCTCTTGGGTACCGCCTGTTCGATGGGGGCGGGAGGCGGTGGGGGCGGTGGCGCCGGCAGCGTGACCCTTACGGTGGCCGCTGTCGACAACCCCCAGATGGTCGACCTCCAGAAGCTGGCCCCCGAGTTCACCAAGCAACACTCCAACATTCAGGTCAAGTTCGTAGTCTTGCCGGAGAATCAGCTCCGTCAGCAGGTAACCCAGGACATCGCGACCAACAGCGGTCGGTACGACCTCGCCACCATCGGGACCTACGAGGTGCCGATCTGGGCGAAGAACAACTGGCTCGACAACCTGTCGCCCCGGATCAGCAAAGACTCTTCCTACGACCAGAGCGATCTGATACCTGGCATCAGCAAGGCGCTCACTTACAAGAACAACATGTACGCGGTTCCTTTCTACGGGGAGTCGTCCTTCCTGATGTACCGCAAGGACCTGCTCCAGCAGGCGGGTCTGAGCATGCCCGCAAATCCGACCTGGGACCAAGTCGCCGGGATGGCTCAGAAGCTGAATAACCCTGGTAAGCAGATCTACGGCATCTGCCTGCGCGGCCTTCCCGGTTGGGGCGAGCAGCTGGCCCCGCTGGACACAGTGGTCAACACGTTCGGTGGCCGCTGGTTCGACGAGCAGTGGAACGCCCAGCTGACCTCGCCGAAGTTCACGGAAGCGGTGAACTTCTACGTCAACACGATCAAGAGCGCTGGCCCGCCTGGCTCGGCCAACAACGGGTTCACCGAGTGCCTGAACACGTACAACGGTGGGCACGCGGCCATGTGGTACGACGCGACCTCGGGGGCCAGCAGCCTGACGGGAGACGCGGCCAAGAACTCCGGCTACGCCTTCGCGCCGGTGAAGGAGACCAAGTACTCTGGCTGGCTGTGGGCCTGGGCGCTCGGCATGTCCGCCTCCGGCAAGAACAAGGACGCCGCCTGGACCTTCATGTCCTGGGCGACTTCGAAGGACTACATCAAGCTGGTCGGCCAGAAACTCGGCTGGGACCACGTGCCGCCCGGCACGCGAAAGTCGACGTACGCGCTGCCGGAGTACCAGCAGGTGGCCGGTGGCTTCGCTCAGTTGACCCTTGACTCCATCGCCAACGCAGACGTGAACCACCCGACCGTCGATCCCGTGCCCTACACCGGCGTTCAGTATGTCGATATCCCCGAGTTCGCGGAACTGGGCACGCAAGTCTCGCAGCAGATCGCGTCCGCCATCGTGGGCACCACTACCGTCGACCAGGCTCTGCAGCGCTCGCAAGGGTTTGCTGCCGACGTGGGCAAGAAGTACCAGAAGAAGTAGCAGGAGGAGAAGTAAGCAGGAGGTCAGGCAAATGGCTGAGCCCACGGTCGCCGTTAGAGGTGCGCCGGCCCGCCCGAGAGCCGCATCGACCGCCGCGCGGGACAACTGGCTGAGGCGCATCCCGCTGCTTCCGGCACTGGTCTACGTCGTCCTGGTGACGCAGATTCCATTCCTGCTCACCATCTTCTACAGCTTCTTTTCGTGGAACCTACTGCGGCCCGGCAGCTTTCAGTTCGCCGGCTTGGAGAACTACGGGATAGTACTGTCGCACTCGAGCTTCAGGATCGCGCTCTTGAACACGGTGGTGCTCACACTCGGCGCGGTCCTGATCTCGGTCGTGCTCGGCCTCGCGGTGGCATCGCTGCTGAACCGAGAGTTCTTTGGCAGGGGCGTCGTGCGGACCCTGCTCATCGCCCCCTTCCTGGTGATGCCAACAGCGGCTGCGCTGATCTGGAAGGACACCTTGCTGAGCCCGGTATTCGGCGTCGTCAACTACGCGCTTACACCTATTGGTCTCGGCCACGTGGACTTCGTCAACCGCTTTCCGATGGCAACCATCATCACCGTCGAGGTCTGGCGCTGGACGCCCTTCATGATGCTGATCATCCTCGCTGGTCTGCAGTCGCAGAACACCGACGTGCTGGAGGCCGCGGGCGTCGACGGGGCGAGACCAGTCCAAGTCTTCCGGTACATGACACTGCCCTTCATCAGGCCCTACATCGAGCTTGGGGCGCTGCTTGGCTCCCTGTTCATCATCCAGACCTTCGACTCGATCTTCATGATGACCCAGGGCGGCCCGGGCCAGGCCACGACCAACCTACCGTTCCTGCTCTACCTTGTCGCCTTCCAGGGCTTTGACATCGGCCAGGCGTCGGCGATCGGGGTCATGGCGGTGATCCTCACCATGATTGTCGCGACCCTGGCCCTGCGAACGCTGTTCACCATCTTCATCGTGGAGGCACGACGATGAACGTCGCTACAACGCGGCCAGCCGAAAGCGTCCCTACCACCCGTCGAGCTGCGCCCTTCCCGACCGCGAAGGTCGGCCGGACGGTGCTCGCCTGGATCGTGGCGTTCATCTTCTTCTTTCCGGTGCTCTGGATGATCCTCGAGGGCTTCAAGCAGGAGACGCAAGCGGCGAGCATCCCGCCGACCATCTTCTTCGTCCCCACGCTCAGCGCCTACCAGGAGGTGCTGTCGCGCGACTTTCCGCCCTTCTTCATCAACTCGGCGATCGCCACCATCTTCTCCACGGTCCTGGTGATCGTATTGGGGCTCCCGGCGGCCTACGCCCTGGCAATCCGGCCCGTCAAGAAGACGCGTGACGCGCTCTTCTTCTTCATCTCGACGCGCTTCCTGCCCTTCGCGGCCAGTCTGGTCCCGCTCTACATCCTGGCTAAAAACCTGCACCTGCTGGACAACATCCTGGCCTTGATCATCATCTACACCACGATCAACCTGCCGTTGGGTGTGTGGCTGCTGCGTTCCTTCCTGCTGGAGATCCCGAACGACCTCTTCGAGGCCGCGCGTGTCGACGGCGCCGGGCTCTACGACGAGCTGGTCCGGATCATCCTCCCGGTGGTCACACCGGGGCTCGCGGCGACAGCGCTGATCTGCCTGATATTCAGCTGGAACGAGTTCTTCTACGCCGTCAACCTGACATCGAGCATCGCCGCAACGTCACCGATCTTCCTGGTCGGCTTCATCAGCGGTCGCGGTCTGTTCTACGCGAAGCTGTCCGCGGCGGCGACGCTGGCCAGCTTGCCCGTCCTCCTGGCGGGATTTGTTGCGCAGAGGCAGTTGATCCGTGGTCTGACGATGGGGGCGGTCAAGTGAAAGCGGTCCTGATCGAGGAGCCGCACCGTGTCGGCGTCAAGCGAATCGACGACCCGTCCCCGGGTGGTGGCGAGATCGTCGTCAAGGTAGAGGCCTGCGGCATCTGCGGCACCGACATCCACGTGCTCGAAGGAGACTTCGCGCCAACTCGCTACCCGATCGTTCCCGGCCACGAGTTCTGCGGAGAGACGGTGGCGGTCGGTCCCGACGTGAGCAACGTACGGGTCGGGGACTTCGTCGCCGTCGACCCCTCCCTGTTCTGTGGTAGCTGCTACTTCTGCCAGCTGGGTCGCGACAACCTGTGTGAGAACTTCAACGCTCTCGGCGTGGGCAGCGCATTCGGAGCCTGCGCCGAGTACGTCAGCGCGCCGTCGAAGAACGCTTACGCCCTGCCCGACGACCTGCCACGCCGGTGGGGGACGCTGGTCGAGCCGCTCTCCTGCGCCGTTCACGGCTTCGATCAGCTCGACCTCAGGCTGGCCAGCAGCTATCTGATCTACGGAGCCGGCACCATGGGCTTGATGCTCGCTCAGCTGGCAGCCCGCACCGGAGCGAAGACGGTAGACATGGTCGACCTCAACCCGGGCCGCTTCGACCTCGCCAGGCGGCTCGCGGCGGACCGGGTGGCCGCCTCGGCGGATGATCTGGACGAGCCGCGAGGGTGGGACGTGGTAATAGATGCGACGGGTGCGGTGCCCGCCATTGAAGACGGCCTGCGGCGCGTCAAGCGGGGCGGCACCTTCCTTGTCTTCGGCGTCGCCGCCGGCGACGCGGTCGCCCGTTTCTCGCCCTTCAAGGTCTACAACGACGAGATCAACATCGTGGGGTCGATGGCGGTCCTGCACAGCTTCGAGCGTGCGAGGGACCTGCTGGT
>JALYYF010000080.1 GCA_030946725.1 Candidatus Dormiibacterota bacterium | reverse complement strand
TGCCGGGTCCCGAGCGTGTCGGCCCGGCACGAAGGAGTCGACGAGTGCGCGGTGCTCGTGGCCGACCTGCTTGCCGGGCGCGGCTTCAGCGCGGAGGTCATCTCCTCCGACGGACACCCGATCGTGCTGGCGCATGCCGAAGGCGCCAACCCGGCTCGGACGATGCTGCTCTACAACCACTACGACGTCCAGCCTCCGGAACCGCTGGAGCTCTGGGAGAGCCCGCCCTTCCAGCCGGAGGTACGTGATGGCAAGGTGTTCGCCCGCGGGGCCAAGGACGACAAGGGCGAACTGGTGGCGAGGCTGGCGGCCATCGACGCCCTGCTGGCGGTGGACGGGCACCTCCCCTGCAACCTCACCTGGCTGGTCGAAGGGGAGGAGGAGGTCGGCAGCCCGAACCTGCCGGCCTTCGTGGACCGCTATGCCGACCGGCTGAGGTGCGACGGCGCGATCTGGGAGGAGGGCGGCACGGACGCGGAAGGGCGCCCCATGCTGACGCTGGGGGCACGAGGCATGCTCTATGTGGAGCTGGGAGTGCGGGCCCTGTCCCGCGACGCCCACTCCGGCAACGCAAACGTGATACCGAATGCCGCCTGGCGGCTGGTCTGGGCGCTGGCGACACTGAAAGGTCCCGATGAGCGCGTCAGAATTCCCGGCTTCTACGACCGGGTCCGCCCGCTGAACGAGCGGCAGCGCCAACTGCTCGAGGTCCTGCCGAGCCAGGAGGCGGCGGTCAAGGAGTCGTTCGGCCTCGACCGGCTGCTGCTGGGGCGAACCGGACTGGCCGCGAGCTCCGCGACGTTCGAGCCCACCTGCAACATCGCCGGCCTCACGTCCGGCTACCAGGGCGAGGGATCCAAGACGGTCATCCCGGCCGTGGCGAGCGCCAAGCTGGATTTCCGGTTGCTCCCCGACCAGGACCCGATGGAAGTGCTGACGCTGCTGCGGGCGCACCTCGACCAGCAGGGATTCCCCGATGTCGGCATCAAGCTGGACAGCGGCGAACGGGCGGCGCTGGTCGACCCGGACGACCCGCTGGTCCGGCTGACGGCGGAGGCTGCCGAAGAGATCTACGGCAAGCCGGCCCTGCTGGTCCCGATGTCGGGCGGCACCACGCCGAAGTACCTCTTCACCGAGAAGGGCGTGCCGGTGGTCACTCCCGGTGTGGGGTTCGGGGCCAGCAACCTGGCCCACAGCCCCAACGAGAACGTCCGGATCGTCGATCTGGAGAACGCCGCCCGCCACGTGGCTCGGGTCCTGGCCCGTTTCGCCGAGCGCTGAACCGGATGGCGGCCGGGGAGGGGTGTCCTGGAAACCGGTCTGCCGGAGCTCGGCGAGTTACGCGGCGGCACCCCCTCCCCCGGCTGCGCCGGTACTCCCCCGACAAGCGGGGGAGACAGTTCGAGACTCCCAAAAAAATAGGAAGCCCGCCTGACGACGGGCTTCCCAGGGCTGGGGTGGGTTTCTCTTGATGCGGCGATATTGTAGCACCGCGGCCGCGAATCCACAAAATATGGAAAACATGTGGAAATACCGGCTGCGGACGGCTGCCAGGCCTTAAGCTCCCTGGCGCATGCCTGACCCGATCTCGCTCGAACTGGAGCCGATGCTGGCGGCGGTGCAGCCGCAACTCCCGATCGGCGTGGACTGGGAGTACGAGCCGAAGTGGGACGGCTTCCGAACGCTCGCGCACCGAACCGGGAACGCCGTCGAGCTGGTCAGCCGCGGCGCCCGCCCGATGAGCCGCTACTTCCCCGAGGTGCTCGAGGCCTTTCGTGGGCTGCGCTCGGACCGGGTCGTGCTCGACGGCGAGCTCGTCATCGTGGGGCGCGACGGCCTCGACTTCGAGGCCCTACAGCTGCGCCTCCACCCGGCGCAGTCGCGGGTGACGCTCCTCAGCCAAGCCACACCAGCGCTGTTCGTGGCCTTCGACCTGCTGGCCGAAGGTGGGGAAGACCTCCGCGAGCTGACTCTGGGTACCCGCCGGCAGCGGCTGGAGCGGCTGCTGGAGGGCGTGCGGCCCCCCATCCTGCTCACGCCCTACACGCGCGATCCGGAGCTGGGTCGCCGCTGGTTCGACGAGTTCGAGGGAGCGGGCCTCGACGGCGTCATCGCCAAGGCCTGGTCCCAGCCCTACCTTCCCGGCAAGCGCGGCTGGGTGAAGGTGAAGCACCGGCGCACCGCCGACTGCGTGGTCGTGGGCTTCCGGTGGAGCTCGGATCGCAAGTCGCTCGGCTCGCTCCTGCTGGGCCTGTACGACGAGCGCGGAACGCTGCACTACGTCGGACACACGTCGTCTTTCGACGCCGCCGGCCGCAGGGAGCTGCTGGCCCGGCTGCAGCCGCTCGCGGTCGAGCCATCCGAGGAGATGCGGGGCCGGATGCCGGGCGGCCCCAGCCGCTGGTCAAGAGGTCGCGAGACCGAGTGGCAGTCGGTGCGACCTGAGCTGGTCTGCGAAGTGGCCTACGAGAAGCTGCAGGGTGGACAGCGGTTTCGCCACGCGACCGGCTTCGTGCGCTGGCGGCCCGACAAGCCACCGGCCGCCTGTACCTTCGACCAGATCGCCTCAGTCGCCCGATTCGACGTGGAGTCGATCTTCGGTATCCGCGGGTAGGCGACCGGCTGGGGAGGGAGAAGCCAGCTCTCCGGCGCGCGCGGCGGGGCCGCCCCTTCCGTAGTAGCGCATCGCGGAGCGGCCCAGGCCGGTGACGGCCACCCAGTCGAACCCGGCGCCGAGGGCGACTCCGATGGCGAGGGGGGCGGCGCGTGCCACCGATGCTGCGATCCGCTGCGCCGCCAGCTTGCCGAGGACCGTGTTGAGCACGTGGCCGCCCGCACGCATGAGCCAGGCGCGTGGCAGGCGTCGAAAAGCCGCTATCGAGATCCGCTCGCCGCCGACCACCAGGACGTTCTCCCGGAGCTTGACCGCGCCCCCGGCGATGCCGACCACAACCAGGGCCTCGAGCAGACGTTCGTCGGAGTCGAGCAGCTCGTGCCCGTAGACGATGGCGATCGCCATGACCAGCTCGGTCTCCTGCTCGAGCGCGTACAGGCTCTGGCCCGTCGCGGCACCCAGGGAGATCAGGGTGCCCAGGCCGGGCGCGATTGCGGCGGCTCCGCTCGCGGCTCCGCTCGCCGCCACGCGCCGGCGTGTGGAGCGGATCAGAATGCGGGCCAACTCGTCCGGGGTCGCGCGGGGATTCTGCTCCCGGAGCTCCTCGACCCGCTGTCGAATCCCGGGCTCGCGGCTTCGCAGCGCCCCCATGAGGGCTGTCATGAGCGGTCGAAGGTGCGGCGGCAGCGTGCTCAGGTCCATGAGTCCAGGTTAGTCTGGTGAGCCGTGCCAGATCGAGTGCAGCCGGTCCCAGAACTGCTCCCGGACGAGCTCTCGATTCCGGCGCTCCAGGAGTCGGCTGCCCAGTGCCGAGCTTGCGACCTGTGGTCCAGGGCCACGCAGGCCGTCTTCGGCGAGGGGCCGGCCAGCGCCCGCGTGCTGATGGTCGGCGAGCAGCCGGGCGACCAGGAGGACCGGGCCGGCCGCCCCTTCGTCGGTCCCGCCGGGCAGGTCCTTGACCAGGCGCTCGAGGCGGCCGGCATCGACCGCTCGCTCGTCTACGTCACCAACGTGGTCAAGCACTTCAAGTGGACAGCGCGAGGCAAGCGGAGGATTCACGAGCGCCCCGACCGGGAGGAGATATCGGCCTGCCTGCCCTGGCTCGAGGCCGAGGTGGGCGCCGTCAAGCCCGACGTCATCGTCTGCCTGGGCGCCACATCCGCCCAGGCGCTGCTGGGGAGCGGCTTCCGGGTGACGCGGCAGCGCGGTCAGATGATGACCTCGACGTTCGGCGCTCCTATCATGGCCACCGTGCATCCCAGCTCGATCTTGAGAGCGCCCGACGACCGGAGCCGCCGGGAGGCGATGGAGAGCTTCATCGCCGACCTCCGTCACCTCCAGGCGTATCTCTGAGCATCGACACCGACAAGCCGCTCGACGAGGGCGACGTCGACTCCAATCCGCTGGTGGAGTTCGGCCGCTGGCTCGAGCTCGCCTACAGCGCGGGGGAGCCCCAGGCCAACGCGATGGCTCTGGCCACCGCGGACGATCGGGGTGATCCCTCGCTGCGGATGGTGCTCCTGCATCAGGCCGACGATAGTGGCTTCGTCTTCTTCACCAACTACGAGAGCCTCAAGGGCAGGGAGCTGGCCGCCCGTCCCCGGGCTGCGCTCTGCTTCTACTGGCCACTCCTGCACCGGCAGGTGAGGGTGGTCGGGCCATCCGAGCCCACCACGAGGGCCGAGTCCGAGGCATACTGGACCGGCCGGCCCTACGGCAGCCGCCTGTCCGCCCTCGCCTCCCCGCAGAGTCGGATCATCGCGGACAGACTGCTGCTGGAAGAGGAGGTGGCACGCCTCCAGGCCCTCTATCCGGAGTCCCCGCCTCTGCCGGGATTCTGGGGAGGATTCCGGGTTCGGCACGAAATGGTGGAGTTCTGGCAGGGGCGGTCGCATCGCCTTCACGATCGTCTCCGGTACACCAGGACCGCGGATCGATGGCGCCTCGAGCGCCTGGCGCCGTGAGATGCGTATTCAGAGCGGAACAAATCTTCGACGCACCGCGTTAGTGAATTGCTGGACAAGTTGATGATCGCAGTAGATGAAGTAGAGACGAGACCCGATCCGGCGGAAGCCGGGGACGTGTCGCGCTTTCTGCGCGACCAAGAACTCCGTGAAGAGCCCTTCGCCGAGGATCTGGCCAAGGAGGCCGAGGAGGCCGAAGCCCCCCCGCCCCAGCCCGATGACCAGGCAGGTGACCTCGACGATACCCTGCGCGCCTATTTCCGTGAGATCAGCCGGTTCCGGCTGCTGACGGCCGCAGACGAGGTGGAACTGGCCAAGCAGATCGAGGCGGGTTCCGTGGCCGCCCGCCGGCGGATGACAGAGTGCAACCTGAGGCTCGTGGTCTCGGTCGCCAAGAGGTATCAGGGCCGCGGCCTTCCGCTGCTGGACCTGATCCAGGAGGGCAACCTGGGCCTGATGCGGGCCGTCGAGAAGTTCGACTACCGCAGGGGCTTCAAGTTCTCGACGTACGCCACGTGGTGGATCCGGCAGGCGGTTCAGCGAGCCATCGCGGATCGCGCCCGGCTGGTGCGCATCCCTGCCCACAACACCGAGCTCATCGGGCGACTGGCCCGGGTGGCGGAGCAGCTCCGGGTGGCCCTGGGGCGGCAGCCGACCGAGGCCGAGATGGGCATGGAGATGGACCTTCCCCCGGAGCGGGTGCGCTGGCTGTTCGAGATCGCGAGGGAGCCGGTGTCCCTGGAGACGCCGATCGGCGAGGGCGATTCCGAGCTGGGCGCTCTGCTGGAAGATCCCACGGCGCCTTCTCCTTCCGCGGAGGCGGCGCGAGCGATGCTGGGGACCGAGCTGGACGAGGTGCTGCGGGCATTGAGTCCCCGCGAGAGGCGTGTCCTTCAGCTGCGCTTCGGCCTGACCGACGGCCAGCCGCGGACTCTCGAGGAGGTTGGAGCCCGGCTGGGCCTCAGCCGCGAGATGACCCGCAAGCTGGAGCGAGAGGCTCTGGCCCGGCTGCGGCAGCCTGGCCTTGCCGAGAAGGTACGAGGACTGACGCTTCCCGCCGCCTGAGATCTCCCATCGGGGGATTCAATGGCCGTTCGTACACGGGCCCGCAAGGCTCTCAAACGAAAATAGAGGCCGCTCCAACCTGGAGCGGCCTCTCACTACCCCCTATTTAGAAGGCTCTTCTCAACTGCAGCCCGTTGTGGCGCCGCAGTTCATGCATTTGTAGCAGGCTCCGCTTCGGACCGTGATCGATCCGCATTCCGAGCAGGCCGGAGCATCGGCGTTGACGACGAAGGTCAGTCTCTGGGTGGGGGCGACGTGCCCGTTGCCGTTATCGGCTACCGGCGTGGGTGCTCCGGACGCCGGTAGCCCGGGCGTCTTGGCGATCTCGGTGGCGGTTTGCACCGGCGGAACCACCTCACGGCGCACGATCCCGACCGCCTCCTGGTCCTCGGCGTCCAGGAAGCGGCTGGCCAGCCAGCGATAGATGTAGTCGATCAGCGACTTCGCCATGGGAATCTCGGGGTTGCGGGTGAAGCCGTTCGGCTCGAACCGCATATGGCTGAACTTGTTGACCATCACCCGGAGAGGTACGCCGTACTGAAGGGCCAGCGAGGTCTGGGTGGCGAACGCGTCCATCAGACCAGAGATGGTGGAACCCTCCTTGGCCATGGTCAGAAAGATCTCGCCCGGGGTTCCGTCGGGGTAGAGGCCGACCGTGATGTAGCCCTCATGGCCCTGGATGTCGAACTTGTGGGTCAGCGACTGCCGCTCGTCGGGCAGCCGCCGCCGCACCGGTCGCGGCTCAGTCACCTCAGGAACGGGCTCCTTCTGGACCGCCACGGCCGCTGTCTTGACCTCCTTCAGGTCCTTCCTCGAGGTCGAAAGTGGCTGTGAACGCTTGCAGCCGTCCCGATAGATGGCGATGCACTTGAGTCCCAGCTTCCAGGAGTCCAGGTAGGTCTGAGCGATGTCCTCGACGGACGCTTCGGTGGGCATGTTGACCGTCTTCGACTGCGAGCCGGAGATGAACGGCTGGACCGCAGCCATCATGCGCACGTGGCCCATGGGGGCGATCGACCGCCGGCCGTTGAACGG
>JALYYF010000060.1 GCA_030946725.1 Candidatus Dormiibacterota bacterium | reverse complement strand
CCTGGTTGGCGATCAGCCGAGCCGTCGAGCGGCCCACCTCCGCCACGACCCGGAGGTGGTTCTCGCGCAGGGTGCGCCCGCTCGCGGTCAGGTCGACGATCGCGTCCACCAGCCCGAGCTGTGGCGCAAGCTCGACCGACCCGTGCAGCCGCACTATCTCGGCCGTCTGACCCAGCTGCTCCATGAAAGCCGTCGTTGCCCGAGGGTACTTGGTCGCCACCCGCATGCTGGGCGGCCAGGTGGCGGGCTCCCAGATGGAGGACCCCTCCGGGGCGGCGACCACCAGCACGCAGCCGCCGAAGCCCAGGTCGACGAGCTCGTAGTGAGGGCCCGGCGACTCCCAGAGCTGGTCCTTTCCCACCACCCCCAGGTCCGCCGAGCCGTAGTCGACGTAGGCCGCCACGTCAGCCGGCCGGACCAGCACGACGCGCACGCCGTCCTTTTCGACCAGCAGCTTGCGCCCGATCTCCTCCCGGTCCAGCTCCACCGCCCCGGCCCTCCGCAGGAGCTCCAGGCTGCCTTCCAGCAGGACCCCGGTCGGGATCGCGATGGAGATCATTGGCCGGACCCCGCCAGGCGGGCGACCACCTGCTCGGCCGGCAGGCGCCGCATCCGGCCAGCGGCGGGAACCCAACCGACCAGGCCACCGCCGCCGACGTGGAGCAGGTTGTGGGCGCCCAACGACCGTGACCAGCCGCGAGCGCCGGCCAGGCCCCGGGCCTGCGTGTCCACGACGGTCCGCATGCCGAAGAGCCGCAGCGAGGCGCCCAGGCGGAGCGCCGCCGGGAGGCCCGCGGCGGACCAGGCTACGGCGGTGTCCAGCCGGGTCAGCTCGGGGGCCCGGCCGCTCCGCCGCAGGCCCAGCCCAAGCAGGTCCAGGTGGATCATGAACCCGGTCGCCGGCGCTGGACGGCCGAAGCGCTGGAGCAGCCGGTCGTAGCGACCGCCCTGGGCCAGCGGGCTGCCCAGGTCCTGCCCGAAGCCTTCGAAGATCACGCCGGTGTAGTAGTCGAAGTCGCGGATCGCCCCCAGGTCGAGGTTGACGGTGCCGCCGAGGCCGTAGGCGCCGAGCAGCTCGTGGACCCGCGAGAGCTCGTCCAGCGCCTGCTCGGAGCGCCGGTTGCGGACCAGGCCGCCGGCGGCGTCCAGGATGTCCGCCTGGCCCCGCAGCGCAGGAAAGCGCAGGAGCAGCTCGTGCTCGGCGCTCTTCAGCGGGGTCTTTTCCAGCAACGCCTCCAGGCCCACGAAGTCACGCCTGGAGAGGACCTCCTTGATGCCGGACTTGGTCGCCGCAGGCAGCTCGAGGCCGTCCATCAGGCCCTGGAAGAACTCGGAGTGCCCGACGTCCACCTGGTAGCCGCGGAGGCCGGCCGCGTCCAGGCAGCGAGCCGCCATGGCGATCACCTCGGCGTCGGCCACGGCGCCGGAGGCACCCAGCAGCTCGGCTCCCACCTGGTAGGCCTCGCGGCGCCTGGTGAAGCGGTCGGGATCGTTGGTGAGGACCGCCCCGGCGTAGCAGAGCCGCAGTGGCAGGGGTGCCGTGTGCAGCTTGCCCGCGGCCAGCCTCGCCACCGGTACGGTTCGTTCCCCGACCACCGCCAGCAGCGAGCCGTCGGCGTCGCTGAGCTTGAAGAGCCGGCGGCGCTGGTCGGCCTCCAGGCCCAGCGCGAGCACGTCAAGGCTCTCCAGCGTCGGGGTGACGACGTAGCGGTAGCCCCAGCGGCGCATCTCGGCGAGGACCGCCTCCTGCGTCGACCGCATCGCCTCGGCCTCCTCCGGCAGGAGGTCACGGAAGCCCGGGACGTCCCGAGCCCGAGCACCGTCAGGCGCTGAGGTGAAGAGACCTCCCGGACGACGGCGGCTTCGGACCGCTACTTTTCGTCGTCCTCATCCTCTGAATCCTCGGCTCCCAGATCGCCGGTGTCCTCGGCAAAGTCGACCTCGGGCTCCTCGTCTTCGACTTCGTGCATGCCGTCCTCGTCGTCCATCTCCAGGGTCGCGCTCCTGGCTGCCGGCTCTTCCTCGAGCTCCTCTTCGTCGGGGACGAAGACCTCGGTCTCCCGGGTGACCAGGCTCTCGCGGCTGTAGGGCCGGAATTCGGCTTCGCGCTTGCGCACGATGGGGAAGCTCGGCTTGCCGGCGAACTTGGCGTCCTGGTAGGTCTCACGCACGATCACCTTGACGGTGGAGCCGTCACAGGAGGTGATGCCCGCCTGGTAGCGGTTGCCACCTTGCACGAACCTGAGCAGCCGCCGGGCCAGCTTGGGTTCCAGGCTGCCCAGGCGGACGCCGCGAACGGTATCGACCTCGATCACGTCGCCGTCGACCCTGAGCTCGGCAATGTCGCCAGGGGCGACCTTGGAGCACACGTTCTCGGCTGCCGCCCGCAGGGTCGTCGTCGTGGTCTTGCCCATCTCCTCCACGAAGAGGTTGAGGTCGACCTTGACGGTGCCCCCTCTCAACGCCTCCTTGGTGTTGATCAGGCTCTCCAGCTTGACGGCGTTCTTCCGGGCGACCGGATTCATGGGGTTGATGGCCAGCGAGGTGTCGTAGGCGATCTTCGCCTCTTCCAGGCGGCCCAGTTCGGTGAGGGCCTTGCCGAGGCGGTTCTGGGCGCCCTCGTCGGCGCCGAAGTTGTCGATGATGAAGCGGTTGACCTCAACCGCATCATCCCAGCGGCCCTCGACGGCCAGCTGGACCGCCTCCTCCACATAGGCCGACTTTGGCTTGGAGGGTTCTTGTGTCTGAGTCGTCAACGCGCGCTCCAACGGCAAAGGGAATTGTCAGCACCCGAGCCGCCCGGGCAGCTCGGAACGCCAAGTATACGAATTGACGCCCTCACGATTGGAGCTGAACTGAATTGGCGGCCCGGCCGGCCCCCGCGGGCCGAAGGGCAGTTCGACGCAGGGCCACGGCGGAGCGGCGACGACGAGGTTCCCGACCCGGCAGCTCCCGATCCAGCCGGCCATGGCCGCCGTTGGACGGGGTGTCGTCACCGAGCCCCGTCATCCCGTCAGAGGCAGCCTGCGGCAGGGATGCCCTGCAGTCCGGCCCCTGCTGTCATCCGCGGCCGAGGACCGGGATGCGGCCTTGCCGGCCGTTGGCCACGACCCGGGCCTCGAGGAAATTGTTCGGTAAAGCCTTATTGCGGGGCCGCATGAGGACCTAGAATCACGCAAGCCGTGAAGAGGCGTATGCAGTTCGGCTCGCGCCGATCGAGAGTTGGCTTGACACGATGCCCGATCCTGCCCAACCATGTGCCGAGGAGTAACGGGTGGCCGCCCATCAAGTGGCCGCGCCCCTCATCGGCGCACTCTCGCCCCGGTCTGTCGCGCACGGCTGAGCGGGAAGAGGATGAGGGGAGATTGGGCCCCCAGGCCTTATGAACAAATCCTTTTGAGGGGGATGCGAATGAACTGGCTATCCCGGTCGAGGCCCCTTGTCATCGTCGCGGCCGCAGTCCTGGGCGCGTTCGCCTGTGGCGGCGGCGGAGGCGGTGGCGGCGGCACCACCCAGAACAAGGGGACGATCGCCATCGGCGTCGACCTGCCCGAATCGGGCAGTGAGGCGTCCAACGGCGTGCCAACCCTCAACGGTGTGAAGTTCGCGGTCGACCAGCAGAAGACGATCAAGGGCTTCAACCTGACGGTGGTCAACTTCGACGACGCCGTCAACGGCGTCCACGACCCCCAGAAAGGTGCCCAGAACATCAACCAGATGCTGGCCAACGCCGACGTGCTGGCGATGGTGGGCCCCTTCAACTCCAACGTGGCACGGGCCGAGATCCCGATCACGAACCAGGCCGGACTGGTCCAGGTCAGCCCCGCCAACACCAACGAGTGCCTGACCCGCGACTACGACTACTGCGACCCGAAGGCCACCGCGCTGCGGCCCTCCGGCAAGCCGAACAACTATTTCCGGGTCGCCGCCACCGACGACCACCAGGGTCCGGCCATGGCCGACTACGCGATCGCCACCCTGAAGGTCACCAGCCTCGCGGTCGGCTCCGACAGCGAAACGTACGGCAAGGGAATCGCGGACAACTTCGCCAAGGAGTACACGAAGAAGGGCGGCAAGGTCCTCGTGAACCAGCCCATCCCCGGCATGAAGAACCAGAGCGACTTCCGGTCCTTCCTGCAGTCCGGTCAGAGCAAGGGCGCCGCCGGCGTCTACTTCGGTGGGACCGACTCCAACAAGGTGTGCGTGGTCCGCTCTCAGATGAAAGGCATCTTCCCGGCCAACGCCCCCTTCATGGGCGGTGACGGCATCGTGACCTCGCAGTGCCTGAACGACGCCGCCGACAACGCCGCCGACATGTACGGCACCATCGCGGCGGTCGACGCCGGCCACACGCCGGACGCGAAGTCGACGATCGACGCTTTCAAGAAGGCCAACCCCAACCCGTCGGACTACGGCGGCTACACGATTCCCGCCTACTCCGCCACCCAGTCGATCATCCAAGCCATCTCGTCGGCGATCGACAGCAACGGCGGCAACAAGCCAAACCGTGAGCAGGTCAGGGCGGCGATGGCCAAGGTCAAGAACGTCAAGACCCCGATCGGCACCATCTCCTTCGACAAGTACGGGGACATCGTCCCGCAGATCATCAGCGTCTACCACGCCAAGGCCCCCTCGGGCACCGAGGCCACCGACTCCCCCGCCTGCAACCAGAGCAAGTCGGTTTGCTGGGTGTTCGAAAAGAGCGTCAACTACACCACCAGCGGCTAGCTATATACGAATGAATGAATCGAGAGGGGGCGCTCCGGCGCCCCCTCCACCGTATCGGAGGGAGGGAGTCAGGTCGTGGTGAACATCGCTTTTCAGCGGACTCGCTCTCTCGCGGCCGGCCGCCTCGGTTCCATTCTCCTTCTCCTGGTGCTCGCCATCATCGTGCTGGCGCTCGCTCAGCGAGTCGTCGGGGGCGGTCTCTTCTTCTTCGTCCAGATCCTGGTCTTCGCGCTGGCCAACGGCGCCATCTTCGGCCTGATCGCGCTCGGCTACACGATGGTGTACGGCATCATCGAGCTCATCAACTTCGCGCATGGGGACCTTGTCACCCTGAGCGTCTTCATCGGTCTGATCTTCTTCGCACCCCTCGGTCTGACCGAAGGCGGCGTGCTCGGCATCGCCGGCGTGGCCGCTCTGGCCGCCGTCTTCCTCATCGCGATGCTGCTGACCGGCGGCATCAACGTCCTCATCGAGCGCGTCGCCTACCGGCCGCTGCGAAACTCTCCCCGGCTGGCTCCGCTGATCACGGCCGTCGGCATGTCGTTCGTCCTCGAGGGAGTCATGTACCTCTGGCGCGGCGCCTCCCAGGTTCACGTTCCGGACGTGCTGCCCGGGACCCGGATCACCCTCGGCCCCGGCGCCTCGATCGGCGTGAAGGACCTGATAGTGATCTCCGTCGCCGTGATCCTGGTCTTCACCCTCAACCTTTTCATCGGCAGGACCCGGCTCGGCAAGGCCATGCGGGCCACCGCCCAGGACCGGGACTCCGCCCAGCTGATGGGCATCGACATCAACAGGACCATCGCCTTGACCTTCTTCATCGGAGCCGTCCTGGCCGGCGCCGGCGGCATGATCCGGGGCCTCTACTTCAACACCGTCAGCTTTTCCGACGGCTACCAGCTCGGCCTCTTCGCCTTCACCGCCGCCGTGTTCGGGGGGATCGGCAACATCCAGGGCGCGGCGCTGGGCGGGCTCTTCATCGGCCTCGTGAAGGCGTTCGGCGACGCCTACTTCTCCAGCGCCTGGACCGACGTCTACATCTTCACCATCCTGATCCTGGTGCTGGTCTTCCGGCCGAGCGGACTGCTCGGGATGAGGGTGCCGGAGAAATGATCAGGCTCCGCAACGCCGCCAGAGACCCCAACCAGGCCGTCTACCTGGTGCTGATCGTCGGCGTGCTCGTCTTCCCCGTGCTGGCGGGCTTCCTGAGCCCGGGCGACAGCGGCAACTACCTGCTCGGCCAGGCCGCCGACGCCGGCGTGTACGTCCTGCTCGCGATAGGCCTGAACGTCGTGGTCGGCTTCGCCGGGTTGCTGGACCTCGGCTACGCCGCCTTCTTCGCCATCGGCGCCTACACCTATGCGCTGCTGGCGTCCGGCCAGCTCAACTCGAGCCCGATCCACCACGCCGTCCACCTGCCGTTCTGGCTGCTGCTCTTCGTGGCCGTGCTGGTGGCCGCCACCGCGGGAGCCATCCTGGGCGCGCCGACGCTGCGCCTGCGCGGTGACTACCTCGCCATCGTCACCCTGGGGTTCGGCGAGATCGTCCCCAAGCTTTTCCTGAACCTGAGCCAGTGGACCAGCGGAGTTAACGGCGTGTCGGCGCTCGACTACCCCTCGCTTCCGTTCTGGCTGAACGGCCCGTGGGCCAGCTCATCTCTTGGAGTTGTGAACAACTTCAGCTTCGCCTTCAACTCGATGGCCTACTACTGGCTGATGGCGATCCTGCTCCTGGTCGTGGTGCTGCTGGTCACCAACCTGCAGCGGTCGCGGATGGGCAGGGCCTGGGGCGCCATTCGGGAGGACGAGGTGGCGGCCGAGGCGATGGGCATCAACACGGTGACCACCAAGCTCCTCGCCTTCTCCATCGGCGCCGCCACCAGCGGCTTCGCCGGCGTCTTCTACGGCGCCAAGCTGTCGCTGGTCAGCCCCGAGAACTTCTCGTTCGTGGTGTCGGTCACGATCCTGGTCATGGTCGTGCTCGGCGGCATGGGGAACATCCCCGGCGTGATCGTCGGAGCGCTGGCGATCTACTACGTGCTCTTCAATGTCCTCACCAACCTGCCCAGCAACGCGAAGGCGGTGGCGAACGCGCTGGGTCTCGGGTTCCTGAACCAGTCGAACGCGAACGGCTGGCCGGGTCTGGAACAGGAGGTGCAGAGGCTGAACTTCCTCATCTTCGGCTTGATCCTGATCAGCATCATGCTTCTGCGCCCGCAGGGCCTCCTGCCCAGCCGTGTTCGCAAGGAGGAGCTGGAGAAGGGCGTCCAGGACCAGGCGGTCGGCGACGTGGCGGGGACCGCCTGATGAGCCCCGACACCGTAGCGGCCGAGTCGGGTACGGAGCCGGTGGCTCCGCAGCCGGGTCCGATCCTGCGTCTGCAGAACGTCACCAAGCGATTCGGCGGCCTGACAGCGGTGGATGACGTCAGCTTCGAAGTCGCCCGGAACGAGGTCTTCGCCCTGATCGGCCCCAACGGCGCCGGCAAGACGACGCTGTTCAACTGTGTGACCGGCCTCTTTCCCCCCAGCGAGGGACATGTGATCTTCGAGGAGCGCGACATCGGCGGCCGTCGCCCGCATAACGTGGCCGAGCTCGGCATCGCACGGACCTTCCAGAACATCCGGCTCTTCGAGTACATGTCAGCCCTCGACAACGTTCGCGTGGGTCAGCACGTCCGGATGCGGGCCAAGCTCTGGGACGCCATGCTGAAGACGCGCAAGGAGCGCCGTGAAGAGCGGGAGGTGACGGATCGGGCGAGGGAACTGCTCAAGTTCGTCGGCATCGAGCACCAGGGCGGCAACTACGCCCGCAACCTGCCCTACGGACAGCAGCGGCGGCTGGAGATCGCCAGGGCTCTGGCGACGCGACCTCGCCTGCTGCTCCTCGACGAGCCGGCCGCGGGCTTCACGCCTCAGGAGAAGGTCGAGCTGATGCGGCTGGTGGAGAAGATCCTGGAGCAGGGCATCACGGTGTTCCTGATCGAGCACGACATGAAGGTCGTCATGGGCGCCTCCCGGCGAATCGTGGTGCTCGACCACGGCGAGAAGATCGCCGAGGGCACGCCGGACGAGATCCGCAGCGACCGCCGCGTCATCGAAGCCTACCTCGGGAAATCGGCATGACAAAAAAAGTGCGGGGGAAACAGGTTTCCCCCCAGCCCCCTTCCCCAAAGTGGCGATTGGCAGTCGCTGGGAAGTGACAACTCATACGGCCGGAGTGAATCCGGCCTTTCTAGTGACGCCCGCCAATCTTGTCCCTCCCCCTTGCGGGGAGGGTTCGGAGGGGGTCTCTACAAAAGTGCACGGGAAACAGGTTTCCCCCCCAGCCCCCTTCCCCAAAGTGGCGATTGGAGTCGCTGGGAAGTGACAACTCATACGGCCGGAGTGAATCCGGCCTTTCTGGTGACGCCCGCCAATCTTGTCCCTCCCCCTTGCGGGGAGGGTTGGGAGGGGGTCTCTTTGGTGACGTCGTGGCGCTCTTAGAGCTCGAGGGGGTCGAGACCTTCTACGGGCGGGTGCGGGCGCTGCACGGGATCAGCCTCGGTGTGGACACCGGCGAGGTGGTGGCGCTCATCGGCTCGAACGGCGCCGGCAAGACGACCACGCTGCGCACGATCTCCGGGCTGCTGCGGCCCGCGCGAGGGTCGATCTCCTTCGCCGGACAGGTCATAACCGCCGTGCCGGCCGCCCGGCGGGTGGGGCTTGGAATCTGCCAGTCTCCCGAGGGACGGCGGCTCTTCACGCGGATGACGGTTCTGGACAACCTGATCCTCGGCGCGTACACGCGCCGGGACCGGGGCGGGATCCAGCGGGACATGAGCCGGGTGTACGAGCTCTTCCCGCGGCTCAAGGAGCGGAGCGGTCAGATCGCCGGGACACTGTCGGGCGGCGAGCAGCAGATGCTCGCGATCGGTCGCGCCATGATGTCACGGCCCAAGGTGCTGATGCTGGACGAGCCCTCCCTCGGCCTGGCGCCGATCATGATCGAGACGATCTTCAACATCGTCATCGAGATCAACGGCCAGGGGATCCCCATCCTTCTCGTCGAGCAGAACGCCCAGAAGGCCCTGGAGATCGCGCATCGGGCCTACGTCCTGGAGACCGGCTCGATCGTCAAAGAGGGGGTCGGCAAGGACCTCCTGAAGTCCGAGGACGTGGCCAAAGCCTACCTGGGCATGTAAAACCGTGCGGGGGAAACAGGTTTCCCCCCCAGCCCCCTTCCCCAAAGTGGCGTTTGGGAGTCGCTGGGAAGTAACAACTCATACGGCCGGAGTGAATCCGGCCTTTCCAGTGACGATTTTTCAGGCGGTTTCTCTTTTGTCGGGGGATTCTGCGGACGACGGCGGGGTGGCTTGCTTTTCTTCGACTGAGTCCTGGATCAGTTGGGGGGCGCCGGCTTCTCGGACTTCGCGGTAGGCGGTCAGGGTCAGGGCCTGGATGAGGCCGGCGATGGGGGCGCCGAAGAGTGCTCCCCAGAACCCGAAGAGCTCGGTCCCGGCGACCAGAGCCAGGAGCGCGACCGCGGGATGGATTCCCACCGCTCGCCCCATGATGCGCGGGCCGATGAGGTCGCCCTCGATGACGTGGACGACGACGAAGTAGGCGAGGACCACAACCGCCAGCAACCAGCCCTGGAACAGCGCGATCAGTACGCAGACGGCCCCGGACACGAAGACGCCCAGGATGGGGATGAACTCCATGAAGAAGGCCAGGATTCCCAGCAGAAGGGCGTAGCGCACGTGCAGCACCCCCATGCCGAGGCCGACCAGAGTCCCCACGAGCAGCGCCAGGGTGAAGGTGCCACGGATGTAGCCACCCACCACCTGGTTGAAGATCGCGATGACCAGGTTGGCCCTCCGCCGCTGGCCGCTGGGCGCCTGCTCGCGCAGCCAGTGCACGAGGCGAGGGCCGCTGCCCATCAGGTAGATGCTCAGGATCAGCACCAGGACCGCGTCGATCAGCGCCGACAGCACCGAGGTGACCACTGACAGCGTGTCCGTGGCGACTCGCGTTCCGATGCTCTGCAGGTTCGCTATGACGCTCGATTCAGCCTGGTTGAGCTGCGCTTGTGTGACGCCGAACCGGCCCACGATGTCGAGGATCTGCGGCTGCAGATCCTGTGCCTGCTTGGCGTAGCTCGGCAGGAGTCCGACCAGTGTCGTGATCTGCGAGGCCGCGGTGGCGACCACCACAGCCAGCAGGCCGAAGATCAGGCCAAAGCCCAGCACGTAGGCGACGGCGATGGCGGCGGCACGCGGCATCCAGCGGGACAGGAGGGAGACCAGCGGCACCAGCGCGAACGTGATCAGCGTCGCCAGGACCAGGATCAGGATCGCGTGGGCGATGTGAGACAGCAGCCAGGCCGCCACCAGCAGCACCGCCAGCCAGGACAGGATGGTCATGGGCAGCAGCAGGGCGCGGAGCGCTCTCGACTCGCGGGGCTGGGCGATCACGTCAGTGCGGCTGGAAGCTGGTGAAGAACAAGTACGCGATCAACAGTACGAAGAGTGCGTACTCGATGATCACGTTGCGGGTCAGTGTCTCCTCCACGGTGTGCCTGATGATTCCCCGGTTCACGTACCACACCAGGAAGAGCAGGACCGCGAAGACGCCCTCTGTGAAGTAGGTCAGCGCGGTCATGGCCCACGCGAAGAAGCTCACCACCTGAGCGACGAAGACCGAGAAGAGCAGGGCCCGCCGGGGCGGCATCGGGCGCCCGAGCACCCGGAAGGAGCGATAGCTGGCCAGCAGCGAGATCAGGAAGATGCTTCCGAGCCGCAGGGGCAGGTTGAAGCCGGCGGTCAGGACGACCACGTAGGCGCCGGCCAGCGCCAGGGCCATGAAGGCCTCCTGGATCACCAGGTGGCCCGGCTTCTGCTCTTCGCGAAGCTGCCGGTAGTCGAGCTGGGCGGCCGCGTAGAAACCGCACCCGAATGCGGCCGCGATGAGCGCGTACTTCCACCACTCCGGTACCAGCAGCGAGAGCCCTGCCACGGCCACAGCTCCCAGGGCGGCCGGGATGAAGTGCTCGACCCTCGGTAGCGGCGACTCCGAGCTCAGGTAGCCGAAGACCGCAGGCGTGGAGAGGACGACCAGCGCCATGGCCAGCAGCCAGACCTGGCTGGCCGCGATCAGCTCGGACTTGAAGCTGAGCGCGATGGCGACCAGCACCAGGCCCACGAAGACCAGGAAGCGGCGATCGCGCTGGGCCCGGGCGGGAAGGGCGGACAGCACGTGATCCTCGGCTGGAGGAGGCGTCTTCACGGCTCGAACATGTTACCGAGCGGTCCGCGACCGCCCCGGGGATCAGCTCGGCTGGGTTCCTTCCTGCGTGCGCTGCGGCGTGTCCCTGGTGCCCTCGCGGCCGTACCGATCCTCCAGGCGCACCACGTCGTTCACCTCGGGCGTCGATACCTCGAAGATGTCACAGTCCTCCACCGCGATCATTCGGTGCCTGGTGCCGGGGGTGATGTGAGCCGCGGCGCCCGGGTGGAGCCGGTGGACCTCGCCGTCCAGCTCCAGGTCCAGCACGCCCCTCGAGAGCAGGATGCACTCGTCCTTCATCTCGTGGTACTGGAGAGACAGCGCCTCGCCTCGGTTGATGTGCAGGATCTTGCCCAGGTAGCGGTCGGTGATCGCCCAGCGCAGCTCATAGCCCCAGGGTTTGTCGACCCGGCTGTCGTCGGCCCTGCTAAGCACCGCCGGCCGCTCCAATGCCCACCACCTCTTCGAGGGCGGCCAGCCGGGCGTCCACGTCCTCCGAGCTCCCCGCCTCCGAGTAGATCCGGATGAGCGGCTCGGTCCCGCTGGTCCGCAGCAGCACCCAGCTGCCGTCGTCGAGGAAGAACTTGAACCCGTCATCGTCACGGAGGCGCTCGACGTTACGGCCGGCCACGGTCCGGGGCGCACGCTCCTCGAGCGTCTTCAGGACCCGCTGCCGGTCGCTCTCATAGGTCTCGCGCGGCATGTGGATGTCGTGTCTGGCGTAGGCGTGCGGGCCCACCTCGGATTCCAGCGCGGCCAGTATCTCGCTCAGCGGCTTGCCCTCCTTGACGATCATGTCGGCGAAGTAGAGTCCGGCCAGGATGCCATCCCGCTCGGGAATGTGACCGCGGACGGCGAAGCCTCCTGACTCCTCGCCACCCAGCACCGCGTCGACCTCCATCATCTTGGGCGCGATGTTCTTGAAGCCGACCGGCACCTCGTACACGGGGACCCCATAACGTTGGGCGAGCCGGTCCGCCATGTAGGTCATGTTGATGCTCTTCACGACCGGGCCCTTCCAGCCTCGAGTCTCGATGAGGTAGCGCATGAGCAGCGCATACACCTGGAGCTGGTCGATGAAGCGACCGGTCTCGTCGATGATGCCCACCCGGTCGGCGTCGCCGTCCGTGCAGATGCAGAGGTCGTAAGACCCTCGCTGCATGGCCTGGACGGCCTCCTCGAGGTTGCCGGGGATCGGTTCGGGGTTGACGCCGCCGAAGTAGGGATTGCGCTCGGAGTGGAGCTCGGTCACCTCGGTCCGTCCCCCGCCCGCGAGGTCGGCGACGTACGCGTAGCCGGAGCCGTGCATGCACTCGTGGAGGATGCGCAGGCCGGCCTTCCGGATCCCGTCCAGGTCGACCATCCGGCCGATCTGCTCGTAGTAGGGCGGCCGGGGGTCATAGACCTCCGTACGCCTGTCGTTGGCAGCCGCCTTCTTGACCGCGTCGGGACCTCGAGCGGCGATCTCGTTGATGCGCTGTTCGAGATCCGCGATCACGTCGGAAGGGGCCGAGCTGCCGGTCTCCGGCTTGTACTTCAGGCCGTTGAAGATGTAAGGGTTGTGGCTGGCCGTGACGACGGCCGCGCCTGCCGCCTTGCGGTCGATCACGGTCCAGGACGCCACCTGGGTGGGCGACGGGCGGTCGAAGAGCAGGTTGCGGACGCCATTGCCGGCCAGCACCCGCGCCACCTCGGACGCGAAGATCTCTGAGGCGAACCGGCAGTCGAACCCGACCACCCCGAGCGGATCGCCGCCCTTACCACGGAGGTATTCGGCGACGCCCTGGGCGGCGTACCGGAGCGTCTCGTAGGTGAAATCGTCCCCGACCACGCCGCGCCATCCGTCTGTCCCGAATTTGATGGTCACCGGCATGCCGAGGCTAAAGGTATCCGCTTTTGCCGTTCTGGCCCAAGGCCTCGACCACCCTCTTGACGTCCTGCGCCCGGGAACGGGGACAGACCAGGAGCGCATCATCCGTATCGACGACGATCAGGTCGCTGATGCCGATCACCGCCACCAGCTTGCCCGGCGCCGAGATGAAGCTGTCCTTCGTGTCGAAGAGCAAAGCCTCGCCCTCCTCGACGACGTTGCCGTCCTCGTCCGGCTCGAGCAGGTCCGCGAGCTCGGTCCAGGAGCCGACGTCGACCCAGTCGAAGTCCGCCGGCACCAGCAGCAGGCGGCTGGTCTTCTCCATGACCGTGTAGTCGACGGCCGCCACCGGCAGCGCCTGGTAGGCACGCGCCGCGGCCTCCTCGTCGCCCGCCCGCCGAGCCCGCATCACCTCCAGGAGCCCCGCATGGTGCTCCGTGCCGTGCTGCCGCAGGTCCTCGAGGAAGGCCTCGCACCGCCAGCAGAACATGTTCAGGTTCCAGTAGTGATGGCCGCTCGCCACGTACTCGCGGGCCACCGACAGCGGCGGCTTCTCCGTGAACCTGCTCACCCGGTAGGCGTCCACGCCGTCCACCTCGACCTGGTCGCCGGCTTCGATGTACCCGAAGCCGGTCGCTGGATGGCGCGGCGGCAATCCGATGGTGACCAGCTCTCCGCTGTGCGCCGCGACGGCCGCCGCCCGGCGCACAGCGGACTGGAAGGCCTCGGTGCCGCGGATCACGTGGTCCGCGGCCGTCGAGATCATCAGGGCCTGGGGGTCTTTTTCCAGCAGGGTCATGGCGGCCAGTCCCAGCGCGTTGGTCGTGCCTCTGGCCGCGGGCTCCACGATCATGGCCGAGCGGTCGAGGCCAGGGATCAGGTTCTCGATCAACGCCACCTGCCGCTCCTCGGTGAGGACAAAGACCTGGCGGACGAGAGGTGCGACGCGCTCATAGCTGTCCTCCAGCAGGGGTCTCCCGCTCCCAGAGAGCGGAAGCAGGTGCTTCGGTGTGGAGCGCCTGGAGCGCGGCCAGAGCCTGGACCCCGCGCCGCCGGCCGGGATGACCGCGTAGAGCCGGTTCTCCTCGCTCAATTGAGCTCCGCGGCCAACTCGGCCGCGCGCGACGTGCCCTCCCAGGGTGCGTCGATGTCGGTCCGGCCGAAGTGTCCGTAGCAGGCGGTCGCGCGGAACAGCGGCCGGCGCAGGTTGAGCTCCTTGATGATGCCCAGGGGGCTCAGGTCGAACATGCGGCTCACCACCCGCTCCAGCTCAGGCTCCGGCACCTTGCCCGTGCCCATGGTGTCGATGCGAAGCGCCACCGGCTTGACGACCCCGATGGCATAGGCGAGCTGTACTTCGCATCGCCGGGCCAGGCCGGCGGCCACCACGTTCTTGGCCACGTAGCGGGCGCCGTAGGCTCCGGCCCGGTCCACCTTCGTGGGGTCCTTGCCGCTGAAGCAGCCACCCCCGTGCCTGGCGTACCCGCCGTAGGAGTCGACCATGATCTTGCGCCCGGTGAGACCCACGTCTGCGACCGGTCCGCCGATGACGAAGCGCCCGGTCGGGTTGACGAAGAGCTGAGCCTTGGCCAGGCCCGGGCCGTCTGTCAGTGCAGGCTCGACCACGTGCTCCAGGATGTCCGAGCGGAGCTGCTCGGTCTCCACCTCGTCGTGGTGCTGGGTCGAGACGACCACGCTCTCGACGCCGGCAGGGGCGCCTTCCGCGTCGTAGCCGACGGTCACCTGCACCTTGCCGTCCGGTCGCAGGTAGGAGAGCTGCCGGCTGCGGCGCACCTCGGCCAGCCGGCGGGCCAGCCGGTGCGCCAGGCTGATTGGCATCGGCATCAGCTCCGGGGTCTCGTCGCAGGCGAAGCCGAGCATCATGCCCGAATCCCCCGCTCCCCCCACGTCCACGCCCTGGGCGATGTCGGGGGACTGCTCATCGATGCTGACCAGCACCCCGCAGGTCTCGGCGTCGAACCCGTACTTCGCCCGCGTGTAGCCGACTTCCCGGATGGTCTGCCGGATGATGCGCGGGATGTCAACGTAACAGTCGGTGGTGATCTCGCCGGCGACCAGGACCAGGCCGGTCGTGACCGTGGTCTCACAGGCCACCCGGGCCAGCGGATCCTTGGTCAGGATGGCGTCCAGGATGGCGTCGGAGATCTGGTCGGCGAGCTTGTCCGGGTGCCCCTCGGTCACCGATTCCGAGGTGAAGCGACTGGCAAAACGCTGCTCGTCGCGAGCCATGGCGGTCCTCCTGTGAATTGCCCCACGCCGGCAAGCCGGACGCCACCAGGCGGGCGCAGGCCCAGGCGCCAGGGCGCTTCCAATCGACGAACTGCGGCCAAGGTTAGCAGGCGGGTCGTGGCTCACCGGCCTCTCTAAGTTGCTCCTCCCCCCGCACGGCTGGGGGAGGTAGGTGGGGGGTCCACTGGGTGGCCGATTCGAAGCCCCCCTCCACCCACCCCCCGCGCCGCGGGGGGTGGCGCGATAAAACGCGCAGCCGCGGGAAGTTGAGCGCCAGCAGGAGCAGGGCGAGGGGAACCACCTGGAGGACCAGCCGATCGATCGAAGAGGCGACGTGATCCGTGTAGGGGACCCAGGTCGAGAAGGTGTAGATGAAGGGCAGCGAGAGCAGGTGCGCGACGAGCAGCCAGAGCAGGAGGGCTCGCCCAGCAGAACGTAGCGGTGGGTTCAGGAGGAGAACAGCGGCAAGCAGCAGCCAGGCCACGCCCCAGTCGGCCGCCCTGGTCAGCTGAGCCTCCAGCGCGTGCGCCAGCACCGGCAGCCGGTCGCCGTGCTGGACCAGCCAGACGAGGCTCGGGCGCACGTAGTTGCGGTCGACGACGCGGTGCAGATAGAGGTCGGCAAGCCAGGGCACCAGGACGGTGGCGGGAGCCAGGTAGCACAGGGCCGGACGCCAGAGCAGCCGGCGAGCCCTCACGCCGGCCGCCAGCGACCAGAGGCCGACCGCGATACCGGCGGCCAGCCAGACCATCAAGCCCTCACGCTTGACCCACACGGCGAGCGTCATCAGAAAGGCGCCCAGCAAAAGCTGCCGGAGTCGAGCGGGC
>JALYYF010000036.1 GCA_030946725.1 Candidatus Dormiibacterota bacterium | reverse complement strand
GCAACCGATCGCTGGACGCAGGCCTGGCCGTCCGAGTCAACCACGCGATCCCACCACGCTCCGTAGATGCGGTCGAAGGCGTGGGGCGCCAGCGTCCTCTCGATGTGCCGGATCGCCCGCGCCGGGAGCGGGATCAGGTTCGGGTAGCTGTACATGAAGCTGACGTAGCGGCGGTCGGGCACCACCTGGAGGATGTCGCCGGAGAGCAGCGCCCCGCGGCCTTCTGCACCCGCGGTCCAGTGCATGACCGTACCTCCCTCGAAATGGCCGCCCGCGCGCAGTAAGTTCATTCCCGGGGCCATCTCGAAGCTCTCGCCCTCCCAGAACTGCAGGCGCTTGTCGGGCCGCATGACCCACTGGCGGTCGGCGGCGTGGAGGTGGACGGTGGCGTCGAATGCGGTCGCCCACTCGACCATGGATGAGTAGTAGTGCGGATGCGAGATGGCGATCGATCGAATGCCGCCCAAAGCCCGCACCAGCTCAACCGTCACGTCGTCGAGCAGGCTTATGCAGTCCCAGAGCACATTGCCCTGCGGTGTGCGCAGCAGCAGCGCCCGCTGGCCGATCGCGAACGAAGGCGTGGTACCGATGCCGAACAGCCCGGGCTCCAGGATGCGGAAGACGTTGTCGTGGCCGCGGGCCAGCTGCTCCACGGTCGTCCAGCGCTGGCCGTCCGAGCCAACGTACTGCCGCGTGTCCTGGCAGATGGGACAGTGTGCTGGCGGCTCGGCGGCGGCCTCGAACTGGGTGCCGCAGGTAACGCAGACGTAGTCGGTCATCGCTCACACCTCCAGAGTTGCTCGCCGTCTCAGTCTGAGCGCAGGGACGCCGGATTCCGCTGCTTGGCCAGAACCCGCGGACGAGCGTGAAAGCTTCGCCGAGATGCTGAAGCGCCTGATCGCGACGTCCTGACCACCGTCCTCATCAAGTCCAGACCGCCGCGGCCGTATCGACGATCGTGCGCAGCTTCGCCCGCTCGTCCTCCACGGTGACGGCGTTACCCACCAGGGAGCTGGCGAAGCCGCACTGGGTGCTCAGCGAGAGCCGGTCCAGGTCGATGACTCGGGAGGCGTCATGTATCCGCTCGCTGAGCTCCGCGACCGTCTCGCGCCGAGAGGACTTGGTCGTGACCAGGCCGAGCACGACCATCTTGTCCGCAGGGACGTGCCGCAGGGGATCGAAAGACCCGGCGCGCTCGTCGTCGTATTCGAGCATGAGCCGCTGCGCGTCGGTCCGCCCGAAGACCTGGCGGGCGATGGGCTCGTAGCTGCCGGCGACCAGCCACCGGCTCATCTGGTTGCCCCGGCACAGGTGCAGACCGAAGGTGATCTCCGGGTGGCCCGCCATGACGGCGTTGTCGAGCTCCAGACCCTGCTCCAGCCAGGTGTCGAGGCTCCAGCCGCGCGCCTCGTAGAAGGCACGCCAGCGTTGGTCGACAAGCAGCGGATAGTGCGGCGCGTCGAGCTGGACGTAGATCGCCCCCAGGCGAGCCAGCTCCGCGACCTCCTCCCGGTAGAGGTCGACGACGTCGGCCAGGAAGGAGTCGAGCGTCGGATAGGCGTCGCGAGAGACTTCGGGCGACCAGAGGTTCGCGTACAGGCTCGGGCTCGTCAGGCTCACCTTGGGGATCCTCGTGGTGCGCGCCCTCAGGTAGCTGAACTCCTCCGCCGTGAGGTGCCGGCGCCGGCGCAGCTTGCTTGCCACCCCGACCCGCTCGGGCCGTTCGATGCTCCGTTCGCCAAGCGCTTCGCTCTGCCAGTCGCCCCAGAGAAATGCGTCCAGCGTCACCTCGGCGAAACCCTCGACCGCTTCGGTGAGCGGGCTCTGAAAGGAGAGGCGGCGCATCTCGCCGTCGGTGACGACCTCCAGGCCGGCGTCTTCCTGGAGGCCGACGGCCGCGTCCACGGCACGGTCCTCGACCACCTTGAAACCCGCCGCCGAGATCGCGCCCTCCTCGAGGCGGCTGCGCGCCTTCAGGAGCTCCGGCGGGCGCAGGAGGCTTCCCACCACGTCGGTGTGCGCCGTGATCATCGGCGGGTCCTCAGTCGCGCTCCTCCAGGACCGCGATGTGCTGGTAGTTGCAGGTGAATCGCCGCCCGGACGATCCGTCGCGCTCGATCACGACCACCAGGCCGTCCGCCGCCTCCAGCGTGCCGACCAGCCGCCCCTCGACGGTCTCGCCACCTGCTTCGGGCACCGTGCGCAGCACGATCTCCCGCCCTGCCAGGTTCCGGACCTCGTCTGCTGTTGGCATTCAGCTCCTCCTTTGGGAAATGATTTCGTGAAACATAGCCTGGATCTGCTCCAGCCGAATGGACCGCCGCCGGTGCGCCCAGTGCGGCGCCAGGCCGTGGCACGCTAAGCACGTGATCGGACCCGCGGCGGCGGGCGTCGTCGCCGGAGTCCGGCGAGTCGACCTTGGGGCCTCCCGGCGAGCGTGAGTCGGGAGGCTCCCCAGGCCACCGGCAGCCATCACCCCTCGGTCGCGGACGCGAAGGACGCGCAGGAGGGGCGACCGGACTCGCGAGACGAGGGTGACGCCGGGCAAGCCTGCTCCTGTCCGCCGCCGATCCTCGCTCCCGATTTGCGACCGGAGGTCATTTGTGGCTAGGTTTAGCTGGAATCGTGGATCCGGCTTTCGCCGGTCGAAAGGGAGGAGGGTGATGCAGGAACAGGGCACGCGCTCGCAGGTCGGGCGGGCCGCCATCGCAAGCACGATCGGCACGTCGATCGAGTGGTACGACTTCTTCCTCTACGGCTCCGC
>JALYYF010000029.1 GCA_030946725.1 Candidatus Dormiibacterota bacterium | reverse complement strand
ACCGGTTGAGATCGGCGTCGCGCAGCCGGCGTGCCAGCGCGCGCAGCAGCTTGCTGTTCATCCCGGGAACGTCGCGCACTATCGCGTTGAATACTCGTGCGCCCAGTACGCCGACTGTTACCTCGGTGCCGGCCGTGACGGTGGCATCACGCGGCGCTGGGTCGAGCAGGGCAAGCTCTCCGAAGTGGCTGCCAGGTTGGACGACGGCGATCTGTTGCCCGTGCTGGGACACGCTGGCCTCGCCGTCCAACAGTACGTAGAAGGCATCTCCGGCATCGCCTTCACGAATCAAAACCGTTCCGGGCGGCAATTCCACGATGTGGATGTGCCTGGCCACTATCTGCAGATCTCGCTTGGAGCAGGATGAGAAGAGCGGTACCTCTGACAGGCTCTCCCGGAGCTGGGACGACCTTGTCAGGTGGCCTCTAGCGATTTTTGTCTACCTGCGTTTTCATGTGCCAGCCATGCCTCTTGCGGTCCGCCGCATCGTGTGGCATCATACACGCTCCTAGTGCGTCACATGGGCCGTTTGGTGGCCCGCAGATACCGTTGGATTGTCTGCGGCGGGGTTGTCCTGGCTGTCATCTCCGCCATTTTCGGAGCCTCCGTCGAGAAGCAACTCTCGACCGGCGGCTTCACCGATCCGAATTCCCAATCCAGTCGCGCCGCGAACGCGTTGGAGCGCGAATTTCACACGGGCGTGCCCAACGTGGTCGTTCTCGTCAGCGCTCGCCGAGGAGCGGTGGACGATCCGCGGGTCGCCGCGGCCGGACGTGCGCTGGCGAGTGAGCTGGCGCGAGAACCAGGCGTGGCCAGTGTCTCTTCGTACTGGGAGCAGGGCACCGCATCGCCACTGCGGGCGGCCGACGGCAGCCAGGCTCTCATAGTTGCCTACGTCCCTGGAGATGCAGACACCGTTCGCAGTGTCAGCGCGCGTCTCTCGGCTAGATATGAGAAGGTCACACCGCTCATGTCCGTGGCGTTCACCGGCTCGGGTGTCGTGGCGAGTGAGGTCAGTGACCAGTCTGCCAGGGATCTCCGCACAGCCGAGATGATCACCGCTCCGATCGTCGCGATCATGCTGCTCGTGGTCTTCCGCGGGTTGGTGGCCGCCGCGCTGCCCCTGGTCGTGGGCGGTTTCGCGGTGCTCGGGACCCTGCTCATATTGCGCCTGCTCAGCTCGCTGACCGAGGTCTCCGTTTTCGCGGTCAACATCACCACGGGCCTCAGACTGGGCCTGGGTATCGACTACAGCCTGTTCATCGTCTCGCGCTACCGCGAGGAGGTGAGAGGCGGGCGGACGAGAGAGGCGGCCCTCGATCGCACTCTGCAGACGGCGGGGAGAACGGTGCTGTTCAGCGCTGTCACCGTAGCCATCGCGCTCGCCTCGATGCTGGTGTTTCCGCTGACGTTCCTGCGCTCCTTCGCCTACGCCGGCGCCGCCGTCGTCGCGCTGGCCGCCCTCGGTGCGACCCTGTTTCTTCCCGCGATCATCAAGCTGCTCGGGCCCCGCATGGAGATGGGTTCCTTGCCCGGTCGCGGGGAGGAAGCTCCTGAAAGGGGCTTCTGGTATCGCCGTGCTCGGTGGGTGATGCAGCGTCCCGTGCGCACGGTCGTGATAGTGACCCTGCTGCTCCTGGCGCTGGGCGCCCCCGTGCTCCACCTGAGCATCGGTGACGACGACGCTCGCGTGCTTCCGCCATCCGCCGACGCGTACAGGGCCTCAGCCGCGATCAGGGCGAACTTTCCCGGCAACGAGGGATCGCCGGTCGTGGTCGTCTCAGAAGGCCCCATCGCCTCCGGCGGTGAGCGGGGCGCCGTCGCCGCCTACGCCGCCACTCTGTCCCGGCTGCCAGGTGTCACTCGCGTCGACGCATCCACCGGCCACTACTCGGCCGGCAGCGAAGTCTCCGGTCCCGACGCCGGCTCCGGTCGGTTCGCCAGCGGTTCGGCAGCCTGGTTCTCGGTGGTCAGTTCGGTCGAGCCCGTTTCGCCCGCGGGAGAGGCGCTGGTGCGCCGGATCCGTGCCCTGCCGGCGCCATTCCACGTGCTCGTCGGCGGCAGCGCGGCCGCCCTGGTGGACGCGAAGGACGCGGTCGCTACGTACCTACCGTATGCGCTCGGAATCATCGCGGTGGCCACCTTCGTGCTGCTGTTCTTGATGATCGGGAGCCTCCTGGTGCCGGTGAAGGCGCTGGTGCTCAACATGCTCAGCCTGGCCGCCACCTTTGGCGCGCTCGTGTTCATCTTCCAGGACGGCCACCTCGCCGGATTGCTGGACTTCACGCCCACAGGCACCGTCGGGATCAGAATTCCTGTGCTCCTGTTCTGCATCGCCTTCGGGCTGTCGATGGACTATGAGGTGTTCCTGCTCTCCCGAATAAAGGAGAGCTACGACCTCATCGGCGACAACGAAGAGGCCGTCTCGGTGGGCCTGGCCCAGACCGGCGGCATCGTGACCGCCGCGGCGCTGCTCCTGGCGGTCGTCCTCGGTGCCTTCGCCACGTCGGGAATCACGACCGTGAAGGCCATCGGCGTGGGCGTTGCGCTGGCGCTGCTGGTCGACGCGTTCCTCATCCGAACGGCGCTGGTCCCTGCCTTCATGAAGCTCGCCGGTTGGGCCAACTGGTGGGCGCCGCGAGGATTGAGGCGGCTGCACCTGCTGGTCGGCATCTGGGAACCCGAAGACCTCGCCATCCTCGACGTCGCCGACCGCCGCGGCGGCGCTCCGACGCGCGGACCGGGATAGCAGTGGGTCGCCGGCGTGAGGTGAGTGGACACCAGGAGCAGGCGCACGTCGTCGACTTCCTGCAGAGTTCGGAGGTCTTCAAGACCCTCGATCGACCGGCGCTCGAGAGCATCGCGCGGCAGCTCGAGCCCGTACACGTCGCTGCGGGCGGCGTGCTGCTCGAGCAGGGCGATCCGGCCGACTGCCTGTACCTGCTGCATCGCGGGCGGCTGCGCGTCTACCTGTCAGAGGGGGAGAGGGAGCGACCCCTGCAGGAGCTCAGCCCCGGCAGCGTGGTGGGTGAGATCGCTTTGCTCACCGACCAGCCACGCGCCGCTTCCGTCCGCGCCGTTCGTGACAGCGACCTGTTCCGGCTCCCCGCCGCGGCCTTCCGGGACCTCGTCGACCGGCACCCGTCCGTTCAGCGTCAGGTTTCCCACGTCCTCATCGACCGGCTGCTGACCGCCGACCGCCCCGCGGGCGACGCCACCACCGTCAGGACCATCGCCGTGGTGCCCTCCGGCCCATCGCCCGGCTTTGCAGAGTTCTGCCAGCGCCTCGTCCGCGCGCTCACACGCTACGGCTCGACGACGCTGGTCAGCAGCGCGGCTGTGAACCAGGTGCTCGGCGAAGACGCCGCGCAGGCGGCGCCGGATGAGGCCCGCCGCAGCGGCCTTAACGCCTGGCTCGACGACCTGGAGGACAGGTACCGCTACATCGTGTACGTGGCGGATGCGTCCCCGTCTGAATGGACGCACCGATGCCTGCGGCAGGCAGACCTGGTATTGCTCGTCGCCGACGCAGGCGCGTCGCCTGTGCCAGGTGCGTTCGAGGTCGAGCGAGCCGCCGGGCGTGGAGAGGATGGCGCAGCGCGGCGGGAGCTGGTCCTCGTTCACCAAAGCGGCACGAGCCGGGCAACCGGCACCGCCGGCTGGCTCGACGCGGTGCCGGTCTCCGCCCACCACCACGTTCGAGAGGACAGGGACGCCGACTACCGGCGACTTGCGCGTTTCGTGACCGGACGGGCCTGCGGGCTGGTCATGAGCGGCGGCGCCGCCCGTGGCCTGGCCCACCTCGGGGTCATGAAGGCCCTGGAGGAGGCCGGCGTTCCCATCGACTTCGTCGGCGGCACGAGCATCGGTGCGGTCGTAGGTGTCTTCCTTGCCCAAGGTCTCGACCACGAGGCCCGCGTGGAGGTTGCCGGCGAGGCCATGGGGAGCCGTCGATTTGCCGTCAACTACACCTTTCCCATCGTCTCCCTCTCGTCGGGGCGCAAGGTGACGCAGTTCCTCTACAGGCACCTGGACGGGCTGGACATCGAGGATCTCTGGACGCCGTTCTTCTGCGTCTCCGCCAACCTCACGCGCGCGACGGTCGTGGTGCACGAGCGAGGCCCGCTGGCACTTGCGATCCGTGCCAGCATGTCGATACCGGGCATCTTCCCTCCCGTGTTCTTCGACGGGGACCTCCTGATAGACGGCGGAGTCATGAACAACCTCCCCGTCGATGTCATGGCCGCCCGGCTCCGTGGCGGCCCGATGATCGCCGTCGACCTGAACACCGAGGTCGAGCTGCGTGCGGCCGAGCCCTTCGAGGCCTCTCTTTCCGGATGGCGCGTGCTCCTGCGCAAGCTGAGCCCATTCGCGCCGGCACTGGACGCTCCGGGCATCCACAGCGTCCTCATGCGGACGCTCGAGCTGGGTGACAGCGGGGCCAGGCGGGATCGGATCCAGGCGGCGCCGATCGCCCTCCACCTCCGGCCTCCCGTGGGTCCCTGCGGCATGTTCGACTTCAAGGCCGCCTTCTCGCTGATCGAGGTCGCCTACCGCTACACCGCCGAACGGCTCCAGGACTCGCCCCTGGGCGCGGCGACCTGGTGAGCCGTCCCGAGGGCACCGAGGGCGCCGCCTTCAGTCATCAGTTCCTCACCCAGGTCCGCCACGAACTGCGGACTTCGATCAATCACATCGTCGGCTACGGCGAGCTCCTGCTCGAGGACGAGGGAGAGCTGCCGGAGGACATCACCGCCGACCTGACACGCATCGTCGACACCGGCAAGCAGCTCCTTGCGACCGTGAACGAGTCCTTCACGCCGGACCGGCTGACCAGGTCCGAGGCGGAGCTGGGCTCGATCAGCCGTGAGCTCCGGATCCTGCTGACAACCGTCGTCGGATACGGCGACCTGCTTCTCGAATCGGCGACCGAGCGGGGGGTGGTGGGCATGGAGCCGGACCTCGCCCGGATCCGCGATGCGGGGGCGCAGATGATGGCACTGGTGGACGGACTACTCGTTCCCGCGCAGCAGGGCCTCGGGGCACAGACCGAGCCGCCCGGCGCCGTACTTCCTGGGCCGGCCAGCACGGCGCCGCTGCCGCCCGCGAAGACGCCGGCCTCGGGCGACGGTCTTCTGCTGGTCGTCGACGACGACGAGGGCAACCGGAACATGCTGGTTCGGCGGTTGCAGCGTCTGGGCTACGGCGTCGACAGCGTCGAGGACGGGGCTGCCGCTCTGAGCCTCCTGGCCGCGGGATCCTACGACCTGCTGCTGCTAGACGTGACCATGCCCGGCATGGGTGGGCTCGAGGTTCTCGAACGGCTGCGCGGGCACGACCGGCTGCGGCACCTGCCCGTGATCGTCCTGTCCGCGGTCGACGATCTCGACCAGATCGCGGCCTGCATACAGATGGGAGCGGACGACTTCCTGCCCAAGCCCTTCGACTCCACGATCTTGAGAGCGCGGATCGACGCATCGCTGGAGAAGAAGCGACTGCGCGATCGCGAGCAGGAGTACCTGCGGCAGATCGACGCCGAGCGGCGGCGGGCCGACGAGCTGTTGCACGTCATCTTCCCGGACGCCATCGTTGCCGAGCTGAAGGCGTCCGACCGCGTTTCACCGCGGCGCCAGGAGAACGTGGCCATCCTCTTCTGTGACCTGGTCGGATTCACCACCTACTGCGACGCCCGTGAGCCGGAGGAGGTGATCGCCCAGCTGCAGCAGCTGGTCGAAGCCTACGAGGGCATCGCGCTCGAGCATGGACTGCTCAAGATCAAGACGATCGGTGACTCCTTTATGGCGGCCGCGGGGCTTCTGGCGCGCGCCGAGAGACCTGTCCTCGACAGCGTGCGCTGCGGGCTGCGGATGCTGGCGACGGCTGAGGCGGCCGGCTGGAAGGGACGAGCCGGCGTCCACGTGGGACCGGTCGTGGCCGGCGTCCTCGGCCGGCGGCAGTATGCCTTCGACCTCTGGGGAGACACGGTCAATACCGCCTCGCGCATGGAGAGCAACGGCGTCGACGGCCGGGTGACCCTCAGCGCGGCAGCCTGGCAGCAGGTCTCGGCCAGCTGCGTGGCGACATCTCTGGGCGTCGTGAACCTGAAGGGCAAGGGCAGCCAGGAGCTGTTCGTGGTCGAAAGAATTCTCGAGATCTAAACCGGCACCACTTGTGCACCTTGTTCCGAGATGATCAGGGCGCGTTCGACGGAGCGCTGAGGTGTGGTTGGACGGCAGATCAGGTCCTCCAGCTGCCGACGCTGCTCACTCGTGAGCACGAGGGCAATGGGATGCATGACAGTGCTCCTCGCTTCGCTTACGTGGACGGGGTGATGCCTACTCGCGAGATCTTGCCTCTGTGCCGCCTTCGCTACGGCGGCTATGCCAATGACTGGGGCTTCGCCTTCTACGCCGGCAGCAGCGGGAAGTACGAGGACTCGATCCTGCCCTCCGGTTCCTTTGTGGGCACCCCTGAGGAAGCCCTCGACTGCGCCTGCAGAACATATCTCGGCGACCCCTCCGCCTGGGTCACGAATTAACGCCGACCCGTACTAACTCCTCCCCTGCCCACGCGGCGGGTGGGGGGCGTGGTCGAAGCGGATCGCGACGACTACTGGATGCAGCTCGGCTAGGGCGCGCGGTGAGATGGCTTTTCGCCTGCTGAGAGAGCCCCCCACCAACCTCCCCCCGGGAGGGGGGAGGACAACCAAGGATCTAGGTCCTCCCCCCGAAGGCGGGGGGAGGGAGGTGGGGGGACGTGGTCGAAGCGGATCGCGGCCACTACTGGATCCAGCTCGGCTAAGGCGCACGGTGAGATGGCTTTTCGCCTGCTGAGAG
>JALYYF010000002.1 GCA_030946725.1 Candidatus Dormiibacterota bacterium | reverse complement strand
GTCGCCACGATCCAGCGCGGCTTCAGCCCCCGGAGCTGGTCGCCGATCTTGGCGGCCGGCTCGGCGGGGTCGATGACCACCGCCTCCTTGGTGTCGGAGCAGGAGAGCACGTAGCTGTTCACCTCGCGCTCCCCCATGACCTTGACGATGCTGAGCCTGGACACGTGCTTTATTTACCGGATGCGCCAGGCGGCTGTGGGCTTCAGCATCGTCCTCGCGCTCGTCTGCATCTACTGGACCTATGACTACATGAGGCGCCGCAGCGGGCGGGGCGGGCGCCGCCGCCGCTTCCGACGATAGCCGGGGCCGGCGTCTCTATCGCCCTCCCCAGCGTTCGAAGTGGACGACCGACTCCAGCGGGATCCGTGGCGCGGGCTTGAACTCCTGGCCCCTCGTGTAGGCGATCGGGGTCAGGCCGGCCTGCGTGTACTTCTCGTAGGGGATGCCGAGGATCTCAGCACATTCCCGCTCGTGGGCGAGGTGGAATGTGGTCCAGGCGGTTCCCAGACCTCGCGCCCGAGCCGCCAGCATGAAGCTCCAGAAGGCAGGCAGGATGGAACCCCAGAACCCTGCCTGGAGGACGACCGGCGCGTTCTCGGGCAGCCTGCCCCGGTGGCAGGGGATGAGAAGCCATGGCGCCTCGTGCAGGTGCTCGGCCAGGTACTGAGCAGAGCTTGCCACGCGGGGCATGCCCTCGGCGCGCACGTCTCCCTCGGCGTATCTGGGCCCGGGCAGCTGGCTGTAGTCGCGCCAGGTCTGGGCGTAGTGGCCGGCGATCGCCCGCTTCTTCTCGGGCTCGGAGACGAAGACGAAGTGCCAGCCCTGCCGGTTGGAGCCGGTCGGCGCCTGCAGGGCGATCTCCAGGCACTCCAGGAGCAGCTCCCGGGGCACGGGCCGGCCGAAATCGAGCCGCTTGCGAACGGCCCGGGTGGTGGTTAGGGCTTCGTCGACCGAGAGGGGGACGGAGGTCTGCTCAGGCGCCATCCCGTTCTGCCTGGAGCCGGTCGCGCAGCGCGTCGTAGCGCTCGAACTTGTCCAGGGGCAGCTTGCCGCGCGCCCGCTCCGGGTACTTGGCGACCTGGATGGCCTCCAGCAGCAGCTCGATCTCGGCCTGCGTGAGGCTCATCAGCTTGTGGGGCGGCCGCTGTGCCGGCGGCCGGTCGACCAGCTCCGAGATGGTCCCGTCGGTCTCCTCGACGACGTGTGGACGGGTGGGCCGGAAAAGCTCCTCGGAGCCTGCCAGCGACACCCTCTTGAACTTGCTCATCGGTAAGTCACCTCTTCAATCCCGGTCCGCGGAAACCTCCTCGCGAGGTGCCGGGGCCACAGCCTACGTCTTCGTATCTCAGCCATGGCGATGGTTGTTCTCCATCACCGCCCGTGCCAGCTGGCGGTAGGAGTGAGCTCCCTCGGAGTTCGTGGAGTACTGAAGGATGGACGCGGCCGCCAGCGGCGCCTCGGCGAACCTGATCGAGTCCTTGACCACGAAGTCGTAGACCAGGTCGCCGTAGTGCTGTTTGACCAGCTGCAGGACCTCCTGGGAATGCAGCGTCCGTGACTTGTAGATGGTCGGCAGCACGCCGGCCACCCGCAGGCGGGGGTTCAATTTCGCGCGCACGCGGTCGACACTGCGCTGCAGCTGCTGCATCCCCTTCATCCCGAAGTACTCGCACTGCAGCGGGACGATCACGTCGTCCGAAGCCACGAAGGCGTTGATCGTGATCAGGCTGAGCGCCGGCGGGCAGTCGATCAGGATGTAGTCGTAGCGGCGCAGGACCGGCTGCAGCTTCTCTTTGAGGATGCCTTCACGGCCGATCTCGTTGAGCAGCTGGGTCTCGGCGCCGGAGAGCTCGATGTTCGAGGGCAGGTAGTGGAGACCGGCCACGGAGTTCTCGAGCACGACGTCGCTGACGTTTACGTCGGGCGAGACAAGCAGGTTGTAGACCGTCCGCTCCAGCTCGTCGGGGACCTTGATTCCCATGTTGATGGTCAGGTGAGCCTGGGGATCGAGGTCGACGAGAAGGACGCGCTGATCTAGCTCAGCAAGCGCCGCTCCGAGGTTTACGGCGGTGGTCGTCTTTCCCACCCCGCCCTTCTGGTTGGCGATCGAGATGGTGTGAGCCAAGGGCGTGATCGGAGTCTACCCCAACCATGACCCCTGTACTAGCGTATCGGCCGCATCTGGGCACAATCACTGGCCTCAGTCCGGCGTCTCGCCGTCGGTCCGCCCCCGACTCCTGAGGCTCGAACGTGGCAGCGCGGCCGGGAGCGGATACACTTTCGCGGCTGGTGATCCTCGACGTCCTGATCGCTGTAATCGTGCTAGGCGCCGTCTTCGTCGGGTTCCAGCGCGGGCTCATCCAGCCGCTGCTGATCGAGCTCGGCGTCTTCCTGACGTTGTTCATCTTCCTTCACGACCGCAATGGCTACCTGGCCTTCATGGAGAAGTACTTCCACGCCAACGCGGTTCTGGCCATATTCCTCGTCCTTATCGTGGTCGCCGTGGCGGCCTACGTGGGCGCCCGGGTCGGCGGACTCATCCACCGGATGCCGGTCGTGCGCGGGGCGGACGGCTTCTTCGGGGTGTTCGTGCAGGGCTTCCTGGCCATCCTGGCCTGCTACGCGATGCTCTCCGCGCTGGTCGCGATGGACAAGGCCTTCAACGCCACCGCAACCGCCACCAGCCTGACGGTCGCCCAGGTCCAGGCGATGCAGAGGCAGCTGAAGGCCAACGGCCTGGTATCTGGCCTGGTCGACTCCCGGGACTTCCGGCGGCTCGAGGACCTCGCCAAAAGACCCGGCGGCGCCAGCATCTCCCAGGCCCCGCAGCTGAACCAGCTCGCCACGGCCTATGAGGACGTGCTCCAGCCTCAGCTGAGCGGTTCGCGGCTGGCGCCGGTCGTGCTCGGCATCGGGCAGCGCGTGCCGGGCGTCGGCAAGTTCGGCCCGCGTGACCTACCGCGGAAGACCCCGAAGGCAACCCCGGTCCCCTCCGCGACTCCCAAGAGATAGCCGTGACCAGTGCCGCCGCCGTCCCGGTCGCCCCGCGGCGCCTGAGCCACCTCGACTTCGCGATCCTGGCCGTCTACTGGATCGCGATCGGCTACCTCTGGCAGAGCCTGGGCACCTTGATCCTTCCCGACCTGGTCCAGCAGCTGGTGGGATCCCACGACAAGGGCAAGGCGTTGAGCCTGCTCGAGGGCATCGGAACGCTGATGGCGGTGGTCTGGCAGCCGATGATGGGCGCCGTATCCGACCGCAGCCGCAGCCGCTTCGGCCGCCGCCGTCCCTTCATCGTGGGCGGAACGCTGGGCGACGTGATCTTCCTGACCGGCCTCGCGCTGTCGGGAAGCTACTGGCTGCTGGTGATCTTCTACTTCCTGCTGCAGACTGCCTCCAACACCGCCCAGGGGCCGTACCAGGGAATGATCCCGGACGTCGTGCCCGAGGAACAGCGGGGGACGGCTTCGGGCTACTACGGGCTGGCCAACCTGCTGGGACTGCTGTTCGGGACGGTGGTCGCCGGCCTCATCCTGAGCCACGCCGGCCGGCCCGCGGCCGTGGGTAGCATCATCGCCCTCCTGCTGGTGACCATGGTCCTGACGATCGTCTTCGTGCCGGACCGGACGCGGGCCACCATGGACAGCTTCTCTTCCCCGCTCCAGGTGGTCTGGACGACCTTCAGCGCCCCGCTGGCCTATCCCAGCTTCATGTGGCTGATGGCCTCCCGCCTGCTGATCCTGATGGGGATCGTCGGCATCCAGAGCTTCACCTTCTTCTATGTCGGCGACACCTTCTTCCACGGCAACAGCCGGGCCACGACCAACGCCACCACGGCCGTGGTCGGCCTGGTCATCCTTCTCGCCATCATCGTGACCTGGCCGGCGGCCCGGATCTCCGACCGGGTCGGGCGGCGGCCGCTGATCCTGGTCGGGGGGTCGGTGGCCGCGGTGGGCGTGCTGGTGCTGGTCTTCGGCGGCTACCAGTGGATGCCGGAGTCTGTGCTCGGTCCTCTGGCCGCGGCTCTCCACGTGCCGAAGCTGGTCGCCCAGACGCTGGCCGCCGGCATGCTCATCGGGGCCGGGCTGGGGGCTTTCCTTTCCGTGGACTGGGCCTTCATCACGGATGTGATCCCTGCCGAGCAGGCCGGCCTCTTCTTCGGCTTCTCGAATATCGCCACCGCGGGGTCCGGCATCATCGCGCGGTTCGTGGCCGGCTTCCTGCTCGACCACTTCAATGCCGGGCCGCAGATCCTTCGCCTGCCGGGCGGCTACCCCGTGATCTTCGGGCTCTTCTTCTGCTGGCTGGTCCTGGGGACGCTGTTGATACTGAAGGTCAGGAGGCAACCAGCTTGATAGACGTTCGCGGGCTCAAGGAGTGGGGAGGACTGCCCCAGGTGCCGCTGTCAGAGGCGCGGGTGATCGTCGCCGGCATCCCGTACGACGGCTCCGCCGTGTACCGGCGGGGCGCCGCCGAGGCCCCCGCCGCCATCCGCCGGCTGAGCGCCATCATGCCGCCGCTGGATGAGCGCGGCCGGCACTTCGCGGACCTCGCGCTTCACGACCTCGGCGACCTGGAGCTGGGCGCCTCGGTGGAGGGCGCCTGGCCCGCCGTCGCCGAGCAGCTGGCGGCGATTCCGCCGGAGACCTTGCTGACGATGATCGGTGGCGACCACTGCTCGTCCATCCCGGTCCTGGCCGCCCAGGCTCGCCGCCATCCCGGCCTCGCCGTGCTCTGGGTCGACGCCCACCCCGACCTATGCGATTGGTCGCGCGGGGGCCGCTGGACGTGCGGCTGCGCGCTGCGGCGCGGCGTCGAGGTGGCGGGGATCGACCCGGCCAGCCTGCTCCTGGTCGGCTGCCGGGACTTCGACCCCGAGGAGGTCGAATGGATGAAGGAGCAGTCGGTCGCCATGGTGACGGCCGCCGAGGTGGCGGGCGACCGCGACTTCGCCACCCGGGCCGCGCAGGCCCTGGCCGGGCGCCCGGTCCACGTCTCCTTCGACATCGACGCGCTGGACCCCGCCCACGCGCCCGCCACCGAGATCGCCTCGGCCGGAGGACTGACGACCCGTCAGGCGCTCGACCTGCTGGAGGCGGTCGCTGCCTCCAGCACGCTGGTGGGTCTCGACGTGGTGGAGGTCGCTCCTTCGCTCGACCACGCCGACGTGACCGTGCTGGCGGCGCTGAAACTCATCTTCGAGACCTGGGGGCGGGTCGCCGGCCGCTGAGTTGCCGGTCGCCTCTCAGCGGGAGATGCTGATCAGCATCAACACCAGGATCGCGAGCCCGGCCACGATCAGGATCCCCGCGCAGCCGACCTGGAAGACGGTGTAGACGACGCCTCCGGTCGCAGCATAGGTCGGTGCTGCCAGTGCCCTGTCGCGGATCCTGCGGACGGCTCCCAGGACCCAGGCGACGCCGACCAGCACGACGGCCGCGCCCATGGCGATTCCGCCGAGGTGCTGAGGAGTCATGTGCTTGGATTCCAGTATGGGCGGCTCCGAGGAGGGCGATCGCGTGCGAGCGTTCCTGGCCCTGACGCTGCCCGAGGAGCAGCGCCGGGTCCTCGCTGCCCACGTCGAAGAGTGCGCCCGACGCGCGCCGGGACACCGCTGGGTGCCGCCCGCCAACCTGCACCTGACGCTCCGCTTTCTGGGGTCGCTGGAGAGGTCGCGGCTGGAGCGGCTCCGGCAAGGGCTGCGGAGCGTTCGGCTGGCCGCCTTCGAGCTCGGCCTGGACGGCCGCGGCTCATTCGGGCCGCGTGCCGCACCCCGCGTGGTCTGGTTGGGAGTGGGTGCCGGCCGCGAGCATTGCGCGGCCCTCGCCGAGTCGGTCGAGGAGGCCTGCGCTGCCGTGGGCCTGGAGTCGGAGGCTCGGCCCTTCCGCGCCCACGTGACGCTGGCACGTGCCCGCTCGGGGCCCTCCAGGCTTCCCGAGCTGCCTGCGCCTCCCACGCTGGAGCCCTGGACGGTGGCCGACTTCGTTCTGTACGAGAGCCGCCTCGGTGCCCCCGCGGCGACCTACCTGGAGCTGGAACGCTACGGCCTCGAGGGGCAGGACGATCGCGCGCCTTAGCTCGTCCTCTCCCCGAGTGGTACCGATACTCTGCGCCGGTTAGCGACCAGCAAGCCGGCCCAGAAGGGTCAGGCTTCGGGCCACCCGAAGCTATGCTTTCGACGAGCCTGAGCACCTGAGCTGCTGGTCAGGCGCAGTGGTGCCGGTCCGGACGGGCTGCCCGGGATGGCTACGCAGGCGGGTGGCATCCACCATCCGCTCGGCTCGTACGGGCGGAGCCCGTCGGCAAGGCAGCGCCTCCCTTCAAATCGGCTGACATTCGATATGGTCTCGCCGTGACTCTACGGTCGGTCATTCCGGTCTACCGGCTGGGCTTTGCCCTGCTGACCATTGCGGCCATCGTCACGCAGCTGGTCTCCCTGGCCCAGGCCTTGGACCCTCGACGCGGTGAATTACCTGACCTTCTTCACCATCGACAGCAACCTCATAGCCACTGCTCTGTTCCTGATCGGGGCCGCGCGCTGGCGCTCCGCCCGATCGCAGACGGTTGACCTCCTGCGCGGAGCGGCCGTCG
>JALYYF010000537.1 GCA_030946725.1 Candidatus Dormiibacterota bacterium | reverse complement strand
GGAGCCCCGTAGGCGTGGTTGTAGACGTCATCGGCCGAGGGTCGTGGGAACTCCATCGCCCTGCGCTGGGCCTCGTCGATCTCCGCCGCTATCTCGTCCCGCGTCCGGGCGGCCGCCGCCTCACTCCAAACACCTCGACCCGCCAGGTAGCGGGCGAGCCGGGTGATGGGGTCGAGCAGGGACTTCTCAAGCGTCTCCGCCTCGTCGCGGTATTCGCGGGGATTGTCCGTCGTGTTGTGGAAGCCCATGCGGTAGGTGCGCGACTCGATCAGCGTCGGGCCTTCGCCGCGCCGCGCTCGCTCGACGGCCTCCCGTGTCGCCGAGTAGACCGCAAAGAGGTCGTTGCCTTCGACGAGGAGGCCGGGAAAGCCGTAGCCGGCTGCCCTCAGCGCCAGTGCCGGCGCCGCCGACTGCCGGGCGCTTGGCGTCGAGATGGCGTAGCCGTTGTTCTGCAGCAGGTAGACGAGCGGTGCAGCCATCACACCCGCCAGGTTCGCCGACTCGTGGAAGTCGCCCTCCGAGGCGGCCCCCTCGCCGAAATAGACCAGCACCACCCCGTCCAGCCGGCGCAGCTTGAGGCCCCAGGCCAGCCCGGCGGCGTGCGGCAGCTGGGCGCCCACCGCCTGGTTGCGGGGCAGCAGCCTCACTCCGTCGGGGATGCGAGCGGCGTTGATTCGGCCCATGTAGCCGGCCAGGAGCCGTTCCAACGGCAGTCCGTGCCTCAGCATGGCGGGCTGCTCGCGGTAGGCCGGCACGATCCAGTCCCGCGAGGGGTCGAGCGCCATCGCCGAGCCAACCACCGAGGCCTCCTGTCCGTGCACCGGGCCGTAGGTGCCGAGCCGTCCCAGCCGCTGCAGCTTGATGGCGCGCTCGTCCAGCGACCGCGAGAGCAGCATCAGGCGCAGAGCCTCGAGCGCCTGCTGGTCGTCCAGCGGCGGTTCGCCGTGGAGCCTGCCTTCGTGGTCGAGGATGCGGAGCGGCTCCATCAATCAGGCTTCGACAGTGGCGCGGGCTGCTGCCACCACCCTGTCCACCGTGGGCAGGTAGTGGTCCTCGAGGGCGCCAGGTGGATACGGGGTGTCCCGGGCCGCGACGCGGGCGATCGGAGCGTCGAGGGAGTAGAAGGCCTCCTGCTGCAGCGTTGCCACCACCTCGGCGCCGAAGCCGCCGGTCTGCGGGGCCTCGTGGACGACCACCGCCTTGCCCGTGGATCGAACCGCATCGACCAGGCCCTCCACATCCAGCGGGACCAGCGAGCGAAGATCGAGTATCGCCGCTTCCACGCCTTCCTGCGCGAGCTGCTCCGCCGCCCGCTGGCAGAGATCGACCGCCGCGCTCCAGGCGATCAGCGTCACGTCCTCGCCCTCGCGGACCACTCGCGCCTTGCCCAGCGGAACCGTCAGGTCGCCCTCGGGAACCTCGCGCCGCAGAGATCGGTAGAGCCGCTGGGGCTCCAGGAAGAGGACAGGATCGGGGTCGCGTATCGCAGCCAGCAGCATGCCGCGCGCGTCGTCGGGGAAGGCTGGACAGACGACCTTCACGCCGGGCGTCTGAGTGAACTGCGCCTCGATGGCGTCCGCGTGGAACTCCGGAGTCCGCACGCCTCCCCCGAAGGGCGCCCGGATGGTCACCTGGGCCTCGAAGCGTCCCCGGCTGCGGTAGCGGTAGCGGCCGAGCTGCGGCCCGATCTGGTGGAATGCCTGGTGCGTGAAGCCTAGGAACTGGATCTCGGCGACCGGCAGCAGGCCGGCGATGGAGAGTCCAAGGGACGCGCCCACGATCGCCCCCTCTGCCAGCGGCGTGTCGACGACGCGTTCCGGGCCAAACCTCTGAAGGAGCCCCTGGGTGGCACGAAAGACGCCGCCCAGCCGTCCCACGTCCAGGCCGAGGACCATCACACGCTCGTCACGGTCCATCTCGAATGCGAGCGCCGAGCGAATCGCCTCCACGTAGTTCAGCTCGGGCACCGCGGCTTAAAGGGTAACCATCCGGCACTTCCCAGCCCGTGTCCGCGGTCTTCGCCGACTGCCATTTTTGTCTACGCCGAACAACGGACGCATGACGCGAAACGACTCTGTATTACCATGCCGCCATGGCCAATTCCCTGCGTTTTGCCAGAGCCAACCCCGTGTTCGTTTTAGCGCTCGATGACAGGCGGTTGCAAACCCGCGACCTCCGTCGCTTCAGGGTTTGAGGAGGGACGACAGATGGCAGCCAGGCGCGCTTCCGGCGCGACGTCCACGCCGACACGAAGGGCCCGTTCCACGCAGGCGGCGGCCACATCCGGCGACGGCGACCCGCGCGCGGTTGTCCGTGCGCTGAAGCGCGAGCTCAGCCGGCTCGATGCCGTCGATTCAAAGCTGACAGAGGCGGAGATGAGCCTCGACGGGCTGCGCCGCGAGAGAGACCAGCAGAAGAAGCGCACAGACCAGGCGCAGGCGTCCCTGAACACGCTGACCGAGACGCTCGAAGCCATCAGGGCGATCAGACATGGCAAGCGTGTGGATCGTCGCCTGGCAAAGGCGCAGAAGCTCGCGGAGCGGGGCTTGAGACGCGCGGCGCTCCCCAACAGCGCCTCCGGGCGGCGCCGTCGACCGGGGCCGGGCGGGTAAGCTGTAGGCCGCACGGACAGGCAGCTCCACCGCCCGAGGAGAACGTTGGTCAAAGCAATGCAAGGCTTAGTAACTGCTCAAGAATTGGCGGACGCGCTCAACAGGTTGCGGCCGACGGACCCGATGTGGGAAGAGGGGGGATTTCGAGTCGGCGGACGCTGGCTTGAGATCGACCCCGAGGCGTCCGACCGCCTGGCGGCGAAGCTGCTTCATTGTCAGCTCTCCACCGCGCG
>JALYYF010000507.1 GCA_030946725.1 Candidatus Dormiibacterota bacterium | reverse complement strand
GCCGTCGGGACGGCATGGCAGCATCAGCGGGGAAAAGCTGGTCATGCGCTTATCATCGAAAGTTAGGCTTGAGCGCTGGCCAAGTCGTGAGAAGTAGGGGGACGGATGAAAGCGAAGCAGCGTGAGCTGGCGACCACCGAGGCCAAACCGATGGCCGGCGGGGACGGCACCAGCATCCATCTCGACAAGCCGATCTATACGCTGAGCGTGGCCTCGGAGATCCTCGAGACCCACCCGCGGACGCTGATGATGTATGAGCACCTCAACATGATCAAGCCGAAGCGGACGGTGACCAACCGTCGCCGGTACTCCCAGCGTGACCTGATGAAGCTCCAGGCCATCCAGACCCTGACGCGGAAGCACGGAGTCAACCTGGCGGGCGTCAGGTATATCCTTGCCCTGCTGAAGACACTGCAGATCAGCGGTCTGGAGCCGCCCGACGGCCTCAAGGAACTCGACGTAAGCCTGCTCGACGTCTAGTCCCCGGGGATCGCTGGCTGCGAGGAGGGTGTTCCCCGTGTTTACGGAAAGGTGATAGCATGGCTCTCAACTTAGCGTCCATTCGCGGTTATTAGTGTCTAAGAAGCGGCGAAAGGCCGAAATCAAGGTGTTGCCCCTGCCGGACGCTTATCTGAGCGAGACGGCAGCCTGCCCGGTCTGTGGGCAAGATGCCCAGGCGTTCGGACGGCGAGCGATGCAGATCGTCTTCCGCTGCGAGCGCTGCCGGGTGGTCTTCAAGCGAGCGCACAGCTCGCCGCTCGGCTTGTAGAGACTTGGGGCGCGACCTCAACTGAACACGCGGTTTGCGCGAAGCCTGGCTTTCGGAGCCGCCTCCGGCGTGATGGCGGCCCTTGTCGCCGAAGCGGTGCGGCCCCGTGGCGGCCAGGCGCAGCTGCTGGACTGGGACGGTATAGCGGCGTTGGCCCGACGCCGGCTGCACGACCGGCCGCTGGGGGCGGCCAGGCTGCAGGCGGTGGCCGCGGACTACAACCGGCTTGCCGCCGAGGTGCGCGAGCCGCTGCTGGAGGCGGTCGGCGGCCTTCCGGCGGGCGCGCGGCTGCCGGACTTCGAGGCGCTCGATCGCTCCGGCTGGCTCGATCTCAACGTCGGCATCCTGAGGCGGGCGATGGAACCGCTCAACGAGGCCGGCCGCGTCCCCAACTCCCTGCTGGCCGATCTGGGTCGAGCCGGGATCAATCGCTACGTCGCGCTCCTCCTCGACTTCCTGAGCCGCCGGGTGCTGGGCCAGTTCGATCCCCAGCTTCTGGGCAAGGAACCCGTGGAGCAGGCGCTGTACCTGATCGAGCCGAACGTCGCCGAGTGGGAGCGGCGGGAGTCGCTGCCCGGGGATGACCTGCGCCGCTGGCTGATCCTTCACGAGATGACGCACGCCTGGCAGTTCGCCGCCCATCCCTGGCTTCGCGAGCATCTGAACCGGGGCCTGATGCAGCTGATCGAGGTGGCCACCGCGCCCCGGCGTCGCGGCATCGGACGGCTCGTCGCGTTCACGGTCGGCGGACCCGGTCAGTGGAGCTCCCTGCGGCGGATGCAGGCGACCATGACCCTGGTCGAGGGCTACGGGAACCTGATCATGAACCTGGTCGGACGCCGGACGCTGGTCTCCTTCGATCTCCTCGAAGAGGCCTACCGTCGCCGGAGCGGCCAGCGCAGCGCGCTCGACCTCCTCATCTGGCGGCTCACCGGGCTGGAGCTCAAGCTGCGCCAGTATCGAGTCGGCGAGTCCTTCGCGCGGTCCGTCCACGACCGCTATGGGATGGACGTGCTGAATCGAGCCTGGGACTCGCCCGAGTCGCTTCCCAGGCCCGAAGAACTGCGAGACTTCGAGCGTTGGTACCGCCGGATCAATTAAGGGATCTCGGAGGTGCCGTCCATACCGTAAGGAGGGGAGGCCACCATGAGCACCAGCAGCCCGCAAGCGGGACAGATCTCGCCTGACGGTCAGTTCCGGTGGGATGGCCAGCAATGGGTGCCGCTGGCCGCCGGCTACCGCGAGCCGACGTCGTGGACTCGCCCGCTCAGAATGGTGGTCGCCGCTTACCTGGTGGTGAGCGTGATCTACTCCATCGCCACCGCGGCGATCTACCTGAACTCGGCCAGCGTGGAGCGGGCCATCAGGGCCTCCGGTTCGAGCATCCCGAGCGATCAGATCCAGCAGGCGGTGACGATCTCGGTTGCCGTGGGCTGGGTCTTCGTTCTGGCGTTGGGGGCGATCTCGATCGTCCTCGCGGTCGGCAGCTACCTGGGCTGGCGCTGGGCGTTCTGGGTGACGCTGGTGTGGCTCGGCTTCAACGCGGTCGGGGTGCTCACGAACCTGAACTCACTGGCCAGCCCCCGTGTGCAGGCTCAGCCTGCCGCTGTCATCGCGGGCAGCCTGCTGCTCTCACTGATAGCTCTCGCCCTGTTCGTCTGGATGCTGATCGCGGCCGTCCGCTACGGCCCCTGGGCCATGAGAAAACCCGGAAGTCAGTAACCGGCGTAACTCGGAAGAGGTGGCATCGCCGCCTCGTCTGGGTCGCTCATCCCAGCGACTCCAACGTTACGTTGCGCGTCGGAAGGGGTTCATGGGGGAACCATCTGGGTTCCTCCATGCCGTGTCTAGTCTCTGATTTCTTCTGCGGCGGTTTCTTCGGAGATCGGGATTACGGCTACCGGGAGCTCGGAGATGTCGAAGTAGCGGACGGGCTTGCTCATTCGCTTCGCCACGCCGATCTGCACCTTGACGCCCAGCGAGAGCCGCCCGAAGACCCACACCTCGTCGCAGCGTGCCAGCAGGTTGTTCATGGCCTCACGAACCACCGTCTTGGGCACCGTGTGCAGCAGGTAGTAGTCGAAAAGCATGAACGGGTTGACCGGCACCATTCCCGAGTCGAGAACGAACTTCTGGATGTGGCTGCGCCAGTAGAAGTTGCGGTTCGACATCGCCGTGTAGACGACTCGCTTGGGATGGCGCAGCGTCTCCTCGGCCTGGTCCATTGCGCTCGGTTTCGTGGCAGGGGCGAAGATCTTCTCCAGGATGTCGTCAGCCACTCTGCCGGACACGAGTTCCATGCGCGCCTATCCTATCTGCAGTGCCTGACTTTAGCCTGTCCGGCGGGGTCGCAGTGGCGCGCCTGGTGCTTATGTCCTCTTGATCACGTCGCGCTCCATTGCTTCGACGGTCGCCTTCACGGTCAGTCGGAGTGGCATCTCCGCTTTGCGGAGGGCGAAGTCGAGCTGGCGCAGGAGGGAGTAGAGGCCCTTCATCGCCTTGATGGCGTCACCGATGTCCACGTTGGGCGGCAGCGGGATGGCGTCCATGGGGTCGCCCGAAGCCCATCGGTAGGCGAAGTCGATGTAGTCGTGCGAAGGCGGCCGCAGCTGCGGTTCGTCGAGCCCTTCTTCCAGCTCGGCGAATCGAAAGTACAGTGAGCGCAGCAGCCGGGCGGTCTGCGCAACCGCCGGAGAGGGGTAGCGCCTGGGCTGCCGCGGGCCTCGGTCACGGCCACGGTCCTCGCTGGTCAGCATGACGAGGACCGCCGCCAGGTCCGCCGGCCGGAGCCCCTCGAACCAGCCCAGCCACACCGACTCCGTCACCAGAAGCGTGTTCTCACCGTAGATCCGGGCGGCCAGCAACCCCTTGTCTGTGGGTTTGTCCTCGGCCAGAAAGCCGGTCTCGCGAAGGATCCCGCAGAGCCGGCGCAGCTTGCGCTGATACTCGTTGGACTGGTTCTGGACCGCGCGCTCGCCCTCTTTCAGCTCTCGCTCCAGCGCCCTGTACTCGCCGTAGGCGGCGATGTGCTCGCCGAAACGGGGACAGCGCACCACCTTCAGCTTGCGCTGACGCTGCTGCAGCTCCCGGCGCTCCTCCTCGAGGCGGTGCAGCTGGCGGCCCACCATTCCATGAGGGCGCCCTTTGTAGCCGCCCTGTCCTCGGCCACGGCGAGGAGCCGGCACCACCTCACGTCGGAGCTTCCGGATCTCGGCGCGGATCGCTCGCAGCCGCTCCTCGAGGCGGAAGTATTGCGCCACGTCCTCCAGGCGGCAGCAGTCCGGCCAGGTGCCGCGGAGGTCCTCGAGCCGGATGCGGACGTTCGCGAGGCGATCGGCGGTCTCGTCGGCGGCCAGTCGCTTCTGGAACTGTCCGAAGGACCGGGCCATCAGCTCGTCCGCCTGCTCGGGCGTGTACAGCCGGAGCAGGTTGAGTGCCATGTTGTAGTTGGGCAGGAACTTGGACTCGACCACCAGGCCCTCGCCCATCGCGACCTCGTAGATGGTGGCGATCGCGACGTCGGACTCCTTCAGCACCACGCCGTGGCCGCGCACGTCGATTCCCCGCCTGCCCGCCCGTCCCATCAGCTGGGTCAGCTCACCGGTCGTCAGGGTCGAGAAGTTCACGCCGTCGAACTTGGTGAACGACGAGACGACGACGGCCTTGGCCGGCATGTTGATCCCCAGCGAAAGCGTCTCGGTAGCGAAGACGACCTTGATGAGGCCGGCCTGGAAGAGGTGCTCGACCAGCTCCTTGTGGTACGGCAGCAGCCCTGCGTGATGCACGGCCAGGCCGCGCCGCATCATGCTGCCGTCCACCATCTTCCGGAAGAGCGTGGCCTCGTCCGAGTCCGCCAGGGCGGCCAGCCGCTGCGAGCTCCGCCGGTCGATCTCCTCCTTCTCGGCGCCGGTGGTCAGGTCGAAGTCGTGATAGGAGCAGCGCTGCAGCGCCTCGCGGCAGCCGCGGCGCGAAAAGATGAAGTAGATGGCCGGCACCATCTCCATGCGGTCCAGCTCGCCTATCACCGCCAGCATGTCGTTCGAGGGGAGGTGCCGGAAGCCCTGCACCCTGTAGGCGGCCTCATCCTCCTGCACCGCCGCCTGCCAGGTGCGCTGGTCGATGCTCCCGTCCCCGGCGAACAGCGGATAGAAGCGATTGCGCATGGCCAGCCACAGCCGCAGCTCGGTCGGCCGCTCGGCGTGGTAGACAGTGGCCACCGGGCCCCGGTTCTCCGACATCCAGCGAGCCAGCTCGCGGTAGTTGCCGATGGTCGCCGAGAGGCCGACGAACTTGATGTGGCTCGGCGACTGGATGATGACCTCTTCCCATACCGACCCGCGCGGGAAATCATCGATGTAGTGGACCTCGTCCAGCACCACGTAACGGACCTCGTCGAGCCGGGGCAGGTCCTCGTAGATGACGTTGCGGAGTATCTCCGTCGTCATGACGACGATGGGGGCTTCGTCGTTGATGTTGTTCTCGCCGGTTACCAGGCCGACCTGCCCGGCGCCAAACTCGCGCACGAAGTCGTGGTACTTCTGGTTGCTCAGAGCCTTCAGGGGGGTCGTATAGATGACCCTGGACCCCTCGCGCAGGGCCCGGAAGTTGCAGTAGTCCGCCACCACGGTCTTTCCGCTCGACGTCGGCGCGCTGACCAGCACCCCGTTGTTGGAATCGAGCTTCTCGATCGCCTCGATCTGAAAAGCATCCAGCGGCCACGGCCGGCTCTCCTGAAACTCGCGCAGATAGCTCACCACAGTCGTAGCCACACCCCGATATTAGATGCGGCCGTCCGATGGAGGCCGATTCACTCCGGCTGGTTTGCGGCGAGCCCTCGCTTCAATACCCCCTCCCTAACCCTCCCCGCAAAGGGGAGGGAGACTGGTGGGTCCGGCTTTAGAGACGGATCAATTCTGTTGCCACGTCGGTGAGCTGGGCTTCGGCGGCGGAGCGCTCTACGAATCTCAGTACGTGGGCGAGCACCTCGTCGGCGTGCTGGCCGTCGGCGCTGACGCAGGCGACTCCCAGTTCAGCGAGCTGCCAGCGATCCCTCTCGCCGACCTCCGCCGCCGCCACCTGGAACTGCTGGCGGACCCGTCGGAGCAGGCCGCTCACGACCTGCCGCTTGGCCTTCAGGGAACCGGCATTCGGCAGATGAAGGGTTAGGCGTAGAGTTCCTATCACCATCTGAGGCCCATCGATCCCATTTTTGACGTGCTCGGCGGACAGCATCCATAATGCGGGATTCACGGGCCTGGTGGTCAGCGAGGAGAAGAGAACACGGACGGGAGGGTTCGACGTGGGCCAGAGAAGTACGCCCGGCAAGAGCTTCGATGACTTCGATCGCTTTCTGGAGGCGTGGTCGAGGCGAGATTTTCTGCGCGGCATCGGTGGGACAGTGGCTTTCACGACCTTCCTGGCGGGGGGAATGGAGCTGCTCGAGGCCTGCGGAGGCGGCAGCACCACTGGAACGCAGACCAGCACCCAGAACGCCAAGCGGGGGGGCCACATTGTCGAAGGCAACCCGACCGACATCAGCAACCTGAACCCCCTCTACGTCAACGACGTCTACAGCCAGACGGTCTCCGCTCGCCTGTACGAGTCCCTCCTCGACATCGACAACCAGGCCAACCTGCTGCCCAACCTCACCACCGAGCTGCCCAAGATCTCCTCGGATGGACAGACCTACACCTTCAAGCTCCGCAGCGGCATCAAGTGGTCGGACGGCCAGCCGCTGACGGCGGACGACGTCGTCTTCACCTACCAGCTTCTATACGACCCCAAGTGGAAGGCTGCGCGGGCCCGCTACCGGGCGCAGGGCGAGCAGTACATCCAGAGCGTGACCGCCTCCGACCCCCAGACGGTGGTGCTCAAGACCAGTACGGTCTACGCGCCATTCCTGGCCATCTTCTGCGTCCCGGGCAATGGCGGCATCCTGCCCAAGCACGTCTGGGAGAAGGTCAGCCCTCAGGAGATGGTCAGCAGCGAGCTCAACACCTTGCCCACCGTGGTCAGCGGCGCCATGGTGCCGGTCAAGTGGGACAAGGGCAGCCAGTACGTGGTCAAGCGCAACGACGGCTGGTTCAGGGGCAAGACCTACATCGACCAGCACGTCTTCAAGGTGACGCCCAGCTTCGTCGACAACGCCAACCAGCTGAAGACGGGAGAGATCGACGTCGGGATCGTTGATCCCAGCGTCTGGGACGACCTGGCCAGCGCTCAGAACGTCAACCGCGCCGGCTTCGTTCGCCCGTCGTACGACTACTACTTGCACAACCTGGACACTTCAAAGACGCCGAAGGCGGCGATCTTCTCCGACGTCGCCGTCCGGCAGGCGCTCTACACGGCGCTGGACCGCAAGAAGATCGCCGAGAAGATCTACTTCAACCAGGCCACCCCGGCCGACTCCTCCATGAGCCCCGCACAGTGGGCCCACGTCGCCCCCAAGACGCAGTACTCGTACGACCTGGCGAAGGCCAACAAGATGCTGGACGACGCGGGGTGGAAGAAGGGCCCCGACGGGATCCGGGCCAAGGGCGGCGTGAGGATGGAGTGGGAGCTGCGCACCAACGCCGGCAACACCGTCCGCCAGACGCTGATCACGGTGCTGGCCGACCAGTGGAAGCAGGTGGGCGCCAACGTGTCCACCAAGCCGGTCCAGTTCCCGCAGCTGGTGACGCAGCTGAGCCAGACGCGTGACTTCGAGATGATCCTGCTCGGAATCTCGGAGAACGCCGATCCGGACCAGACCCAGAACTACAAGTCGACGGCCATCGGCGGCGGGGCCCTGAACGGCTCCGGCTACAAGAACCCCGAGATCGACAACCTGCTCGACCAGGGCGTGCAGACGGTGGACCGAGGCAAGCGCAAGCAGATATACGCGCAGATCCAGGAGATCCTGATGCGAGACCTGCCGACGCCTCTGCTGACCATTCCGAAGGGGATCTGGGGCCTCAGCAAGCGTGTCCAGAACTTCAACGTCGGCCCCTGGAACCAGTACGGTCCGCGCCCCTGGTACAAGGACGTCTACGTGAGCGACGGCAAGTAGGCAGGGGCAGGCCGCCACAGACGAGGTCCAAGCCCAAATGATCCTCAGGTTCCTGCTCCGACGGGTACTGGCGTCCATCCCGGTGGTCGTCGGGGTGACGTTGATCACCTTCCTGCTCATGCATTCCACGGCCGGCAGCTTCGTGCCCGGGCTGGCCTTGAATCCCAGCCTGACCGCCAAGGACGTGCAGCTCCTGAAGACCGAGCTCGGTCTCGACCAGCCCCTCTACATCCAGTACCTGGACTGGATCGGCGTGGCCTGGGTGATGCAGAAGGTGGGAATCGCCGGTCTGCTCGTGGGCGCGCACGACATCTCGCCCGGCCTGCTTCAGGGCAGCTTCGGCCACTCCATGGTTGATGGGACGGCGGTGTCGGGCCAGATCTTCGCCCGCTTGCCCAACACCATCCTGCTCACCGTGACCGCCATCCTGCTGGGTGTCCTGCTCTCGATCCCGCTGGGCGTGATCGGGGCCCTGCGCCGGGGCAGCCGGCTGGACCACTTCTTGACTCTCCTCTCGGTGGCGGGGGTGGCGGTCCCCCAGTTCTGGCTCGGCCTGGTGCTGGTCCTGCTCTTCTCCGTCAAGTTCCACGACTGGGGCCTGCCATTCCTGCCCTCCAGCGGCCTGACCACGCCCTTCACCGGTGGCGACCCGCTCGACCGGCTGGCGCACCTGATCATGCCGGCGACGGTGCTCTCTTTCGTCTACCTGGCGATCTGGTCCCGCTACACGCGCTCCAGCATGCTGGAGGTGCTGTCGCAGGACTACGTGCGCACGGCTCGGGCGAAGGGCATGAGCAACCGCCGGGTCACCTACACGCATGCCCTGAGGAACGCCATCATCCCGCTGGTCACCCTGGTGGGCCTCGAGCTGCCCGGCCTGGTGAGCGGCGCGCTCGTCGTGGAGGCGGTGTTCAGCTGGCCGGGGATCGGCCTCCTCGTCTACCAGCGGGCGCTGGCCTACGACTACACGATGGTGCTCGGCGTGGTCACCTTCGCCGCCGTCCTGGTGGTGCTCGGCAACCTGGTCGCGGACCTGCTCTATGCCGCCGTCGACCCACGCATCAGGTTGGCCTGAGTGGTCCTGCTACAAAAAGGAAGAAGATCCTCCCCCCGCCCTGGGGGGGAGGTAGGTGGGGGGCCGTGATCGCAGAACGCGGTCACAGGCCGCCCCTCCCGCCGCCGGTGCCCCCCACCCAACCTCCCCCAACCCAACCTCCCCCCGCCTTGCAGGGGGAGGACCAGGAGATCAGTTGATCGGCCAGACCGCCGCCGAAGAGCTTCAGCTGCCGGAGTCGGCTTCCCCGGGCAGGGCGAGGCGGCCTGCGCAGAGCTTCTGGTCAGCCTCCTGGGAGGAAT
>JALYYF010000485.1 GCA_030946725.1 Candidatus Dormiibacterota bacterium | reverse complement strand
GGAGGGCTCGGTCATCCCGGGGAACCTGCCGTTGTCCCAGGGAAAGCGGCCGCCGTCCACGATCGCGCCACCGATGGTGGTGCCGTGACCGCAGATGTACTTGGTCGCCGAGTGCACGACGATGTCCGCCCCCCACTCCAGCGGCCGGCAGCACCAGGGCGAGGCGAATGTGTTGTCGACCACGAGGGGCACGCCGACCTCGTGGGCGAGCCCGGCCAGCGCCTCCAGGTCGGCCACGTCGGCCCTCGGGTTGCCGATGATCTCCACGTAGAACGCCTTGGTGCGGTCGGTCACCGCCGCCCGCCACTGGTCCAGGTCGTCCACGTCCACGAATCGGGCGTCGATGCCCATCTTCCGAAAGCTGACGTCGAACTGCTGGAAGGAGCCGCCGTAGAGGCTGCGTGAGGTCACGAACTCGTCGCCGGCCTGCATGAGCGTGAAGAGCGCCAGGTGCTGGGCGGCCTGGCCGGAGGCTGTCGCGATGGCCCCGATTCCGTTCTCCAGCGCCGCGATGCGCTCCTCGAAGACCGCGACCGTCGGATTCATGATCCGGGAGTAGATGTTCCCGAAGCGCTGGAGCGCGAAGAGGTTGGCGGCGTGGTCTGTGTCCTCGAAGACGTACGCGCCCGTCTGGTAGATGGGCACGGCACGGGCGCCGGTCACGGGGTCGGGGCGCTGCCCGGCGTGAACGGCGAGCGTGTCGAAGCCGAACGTCTTTTCACCCTGCATGCCCGGAGTGTAATTCCGAACCCGCGCCGTGAGCCGGCCGCCCACCCTCGCGGGCGGGATGTCCGCGCACGCGTCGGGCCCGCGCCGTAACCTTCCCTCCTCGTGAGGATCGCACTCGCCGGCGCGGAGCCAGAGCTCCTGGAGGTCGACGCGCTCGCCGTGCCGGTGGCGGCGGGGGGCGCGCTCGAGGGTGCCGCCGCGGAGCTTGACCGCCGGCTGGGCGGGGGTCTCGCCGAGGTGGCGGCCAACGAGCATCGCGGCCGCCTCCACGAGGTTTTCGCCTTCCCCGCCGGCGGCGCCGTCGCGGCCCGCCGGGTGCTCCTGTACGGGATCGGAAAGTCCGAGGAGATGGACGGTCAGCGCCTGCGCTACGCGCACCACGAGATGGTCCGCAAGGCCCGGCGCTACGGCTACCAGCGGCTTGCCGTGCTCGGCTCGCCTCCGCTGGGGCCGGAGGACCTGGCCGCCGTCGTGGAGGGCTCCGTCATGGGGTCTTGGGAGGTGCGCAGCCGGCAGACCGGCGACCGCCCGGTGCAGCTCGAAGAGCTGCTGCTCTCCGGGTTCGGCCAGGGCCGGGACGAGGAGGTCCTGCGGGCCCAGCAGCTTGGTGAGGCGACGAACCGCACTCGTGAATGGCAGAACCTGCCGCCCAACGAACTAACCCCCGAAGGCCTGACACGGATAGCACGCCAGATCGGCGAGCGGCACGGACTCGAGGTCGACGTGCTGGGGCCGGAGGAGCTCCAGGCGGGCGGCTTCGAGCTGCTGCTGGGCGTGGGCTCCGGCTCTGACCTGGCGCCCAGGCTGGTCCGCCTCCAGCACCGGGGCGCGCTCATCGGCGGCGGCCGCTCCGACGTACGGCTGGCACTCGTCGGAAAGGGCGTCACCTTCGATTCCGGCGGCCTCTCGATCAAGACCGGCGAGCAGATGCGCACGATGAAGGGCGACATGGCGGGGGCGGCAGCAGTGCTGGCCGCCATCGACGTGATCGCAGCCAGGCGCCTGCCGCTCGACGTCATGGCGGTGGCCCCGCTGACCGAGAACATGATCAGCGGCTCGGCCCAGCGGCCCGGCGACATCCTCACCGCGGCCAACGGCAAGACGGTGGAGGTCCTGAACACTGACGCGGAGGGGAGGCTGATCCTCGCCGACGCGCTCACCTATGCGGTGCAGAAGGGCGCCACCCACCTGGTGGACGTCGCCACGCTGACAGGCGCCGCCGTGACCGCACTGGGCCACGCCGCGACGCTGGTGGTCGCGGATGACGAGGAGCTCTGGGCCTGGCTCGCCGAGGCGGCGCGGAGGGCCGGCGACCGGTCCTGGCGGATGCCTATGTACCCGGACTACCAGGTGCTCCTGTCGAGCCCGGTCGCCGACCTGCGAAACGCCTACTACGGCGAGGCCGGGGCGATAGCCGCCGGTATGTTCCTGAGGGAGTTCGCCGAGGGAAGACCCTGGGCACACCTCGACATCGCCGCCAGCAGCTGGAACACCAACAGCGCCCTCAGCACGGTGCCCCAGGGCCCCCTGGGCGCCGGCACCCGCCTCCTGGTCCACCTCGCCGAACTGATCGCCGCCGCGTAGACGACCGGGAAGGACCCCCTCCCTACCCTCCCGGCAAGGGGGAGGGAGATACAAGGAAGGGACGTCACTGGAAAGGCCGGATTCACTCCGGCCGTATGAGTTGTCACTTCCCAGCGACTCCCAGCGCCACTTTGGGGAAGGGGGCTTGGGGGGAAACCTGTTTCCCCCGCAGTGGAGTTTGAACGGAACCTTCTCGTGGGGCGTTCGTTACGGTAGGAGAAACGGTGCTCGAGTCCATTCAGTCCCCGGCGGATCTGCGGGCCATCCACGGCCCCGAGCTCAAAGAGCTGGCCTCGGAGATCCGCACATTCCTGGTCGAGCAGATCTCCAGGACCGGCGGCCATCTCTCGCCCAACCTGGGCGTGGTCGAGCTCACCCTGGCTCTGCATCGCATATTCGAGAGCCCGCAGGACGCCATCGTCTGGGACACCGGCCACCAGGCCTACGTCCACAAGCTGCTCACCGGCCGCGGCAAGGCCTTCGACAGCCTTCGGCAGCCCGGCGGCCTCTCGGGATACCCCAACCGCTCCGAGAGCGAGCATGACCTGGTCGAGAACAGCCACGCCTCCACCTCTCTTTCCTATGCCCTGGGCATCGCCGAGGCCCGCCTCCGCGACGGCATCCCGGGCCACGTGGTGGCCGTGATCGGCGACGGCGCCCTCACCGGGGGCATGGCCTACGAGGCCCTGAACCAGATCTCGCACCTGCAGCCGCCCAACCTGGTGGTCATCCTCAACGACAACGGACGCTCCTACGCCCCCACCGTCGGTGGCCTGGCCCGGCACCTGGCCCAGCTCCAGATCGACCCACGCTACGAACGGCTCAAAGAGGAGATCTCGCACCGACTTCGCGAGCTCCCGCTGGTGGGTGCCAAGGCCGACCAGGCCGCCTTCCGCTTCAAGGAATCGCTGAAGCAGCTGCTGCAGCCGAACACGGTCTTCGACAGCCTGGGCCTCAAGTACGCCGGTCCCTGCGACGGTCACGACCTGGTCGCGCTCGAGGACCTGCTGACCCGGGCCAAGCGGCTGGGGGCGCCCAGCGTCATCCACGTGGTGACCGAGAAGGGCCGCGGCTACGGTCCCGCCGTGGACGACGAGATCGACAAGCTGCACGCGGTCAGCGCCCACACCGACCCGCTGACCGGGCGTCCGCGCGAGACCGAGCTCACTTACACCGACGTCTTCGGCGAGGCGCTGATGTCGGCCGCCTCGCGGCACCCTGACGTGGTGGCCATCACGGCGGCCATGGGTTCCTCCACCGGCCTGCTCAACTTCGCGCGGGAGTTTCCTGACCGCTTCTTCGATGTCGGCATCTGCGAGCAGCACGCCGTCACCTTCGCCGCCGGCCTCGCCATGGCCGGCAAGCGCCCCGTGGTCTGCATCTACTCGACCTTTCTGCAGCGAGCCTTCGACCAGACGATCATGGACGTCG
>JALYYF010000480.1 GCA_030946725.1 Candidatus Dormiibacterota bacterium | reverse complement strand
TGGCGGGAAGAAAGGTGGGGATCAAAAGCAAGCAGCTTCAGGTGCCCTGGCGGGGGCAAGCACCGCGGTGCGGTGCGAAAACGCTAGGGCAATTTTACAGCGAACGCAAGGGGGAGGTGGTCGGCTGTGCTGGAACGACCTCCGGCCCGGAGTCTGATACGAAGCTCACGCGAATACGGAATTGACCCTCGACGGGGTCGTGGCCGAGCATGCATGCTCGGTGGAAGCCGCCGACGATTTGCCCTCACCGTAGGGCAATCGGCCGCCGGCTGCCGGCCGGCCAGGCATCGAGGAGACCTGAACGTGGCAGATCTCAGCGCGCAGCCGCGGGCAGACGCCGGTCGCCGCTGCCCTGGCCGAGTCGACTGGGCCCGTTCCTCGCTCAACGAGGCCCTGGTCCGCTGGAGTCTGCGGCCGGACGATGGATCGAACGCCTGCCCGGTGCTGGCGCCCCCCGTCCGCTGGATGCGCGGCGCGGTGCGAGCCACCAACCGCCGCCGGGCCCGCCCGCCTCGAGCCGGCTAGCCAGGCAGGGGAGGCCGGCCAGCAAGCCAGTCCGCTCGCTTGGGGCCAGCACGTAGCGTTCGAGCGGCCGGGAGTCCTCCACCAGCGCGAGTAGTATCGACACGTGGCGACGAATCCCGACTGGAATCCGCTCGACGACGAGATCGAGGGGATCTTCGCGGCGAATCCCGGGCTTCGCGAACGGCTGCGCGACACCGATGCCCGGTACGAGCGCGGAGAGGCAAAGCTGCACGACCACGCTGCAGTAGTCGAGCGGCTTCGGCGTCTCGGCGTACCTATCGGCGAGGACGAGCCTCCGAGCACCGGCCGCTGACCGGCGCGATGCGTCTGCGGTGGGAGGACGGGGCCCTGAACGACCTCGAAGAGATCGCTGAACGGGCCCCGGTTCAAGCGGCTGCCGTCGTGCGAGCAGCGGAGTGGCTCGCCGCGCAGCAGTTCGCACAACTCGGCAGAAGCGTGCCTGGAACCGGTCAGCGCTACTGGCCTGTGCCGCCGCTGGGGATCTTCTACCGACTCGAATCCGCAGAGCTGGTGATCATGGCGATCGCCGACGCCCGGCGCCGCCGGCATCCCTGGTAGATGGCCTTGCGGGGGTGCTCCCGGCTCAGTCCGGGAGCGGCTGTCCGCGGGTCTCCGGCAGCGCCAGGAGCAGCGCCGCGCTGACAAGCGCCGCCACGCCGGTCGCCGCCAGGCTGTGGCCCAGGCCCAGGTGCGACTGGGCGGCGGCGACCAGCTGGAGGCCGAGGACGCCGCCGGCCGCGGCGGCCACCGTGGAGACCGACTCCGAGGTGGCTCGGGCCCGGGTGGGAAACAGCTCCCCGTACCAGGCGCCGATGACCGGGACGCTGGCGCTGGCCAGGAAGCTCCAGACCACGATGCCCACCCAGTAGGCCGCCGTCCCCCCGGCGAAGGCGGCGGCCGCGGCCACGGCGGTCAGCGCGCTGAGAGAGGCTCCCACCAGCCGCCGGCCCCGGCGGTCTGAGAGCCAGCCGCCGAGCGGGAACGCCGGCAGCGCGATCAGGCCCGAGATCACCACCCCGGCGCTGATCAGCGTCGGACTGAAGTGCAGCTCGCGGTTCGCGAAGAGCGCGAGCAGGATGTTGGCCGGTTCGAAGAAGACGGCCGAGAGCGCCGCGGCCACGGCCGCCACCACGAGGCGGCGGCGCCACGGCCGCGACAGCAGCACGCGGAAGGGGAGCAGCTCGGTCCGGGTGGCCGACCACGCCCGGCTCTCCGGCAGGAAACGAGCAAGGGCGGCCGCGGCGGGTATCCCGACGCCGCCGAACAGGTAGAGCCAGCGCCAGTGGGGCGCGAAGAGCGGATAGAGCAGGGTGGTCAGTCCCAGGCCCGCGCCGCCGGCGATCGTGATGGCGGCCACCGCACGGCCCCGCTGGTCGTTGGGCACCTCCTCGACCACCAGAGCGGTCGCAACGGCGGCCGCCACGCTCTCGAATCCGACCGCCAGCACCCGGGCGCCAGCCAGCCAGGCCAGGCTGGGCGCGGCCGCGCTGGCCAGGTTGGCCAACGAGAAGCCGAGCACCGCCGCCGCCAGCAGCCGCCGGCGTCCCAGACGGTCGGCCAGCATGGCCATGGGAAGGCCGAGGAGGGCGCCGACCTGGAGGCCGGAGCCCAGGTTCGCCAGGTCCGGGACGGAGGCCTGGAAGTCGCGCGCGATGGCCGGCAGGGCGAGCACCAGGATCGAGCCGTCGAAGCTGACCAGGAAGACCGCCAGCCCGGCCAGCCCGAGCACCATGAGGGACCGGCGGCCGAGCAGCCCTGCTGACCGTGTCAGAGCAGGCCGAGCCGGTTGAGCAGCCAGGGTCCCGGCCCGATGTAGCCGCAGGTGGCGCCGAGGTGCGCGAGGCTCACGCCGAGCAGGGAGGGCGGTCCGGGCAGGAGCCGGAAGGCCAGGCCCAGGGGGATGCCCGCCAGCGCGGTCGCGAGGACGTCCGTCCAAGCCCAGCCCCCGAGCCGGTGGTAGAGCACGTACGCGGCCGTGCCCACGCCGAAGCCCGCCGAGGGCGAGACGGCGACGCTGAGGCCGCCCTGCAGGAGGCCGCGGAAGAACGCCTCCTCGATGGGGGCGTTGAGCGCGTAGTAGCCGGCCTGGAGGGCGAGGTCGGCGCCGGACGCCGGCACCCTGACGGCGCCCCGGACGCGCAGCGTCAGGAGCTGGACGCCGGCCGCGGCCGCGAAGAGCGCCGCTCCTCCGGCGATACCGAAGCCGAGCTGCACCGCCGGCCGGCCACCGCCGATCCCGAGCCAGCGCGGCCTGCCGCCCCTCAGCCAGACCGCGGCGACGGCGGCGCCGAAGGGCAGCAGGCGGGACGGCAGGTCGCGCCGCATCCAGGCGCCGCTGTCAGCCGGCAGGGTGGGAATCAGCAGTGGTCGCGGGGTGGTAGACGCTCCCATGGACCTCGAAGTCTTCTACGACTACCGCTGACCCTACGTCTACCAGGCAGCCGTGTTGCTGCAGAGGGTGAGGGAGTCGGGAGCACGCGATCTCGACGTCCGCTGGCGCTACTTCTCGCTCGCGCAGGTGAACAACCAGCAGGAGGGCTGGACTGTCTGGTCCGCCGCCCCGGAAGATCCTGCCGCCCGGGGCCGGCTGGCCTTCCAGGCGGCCGAGGCCGCCCGCCGGCAGGGCAGCTTCGAGGCCTTGCACCCCGCTCTGCTGGAGGCCCGGCATGTCGAGGGCCTGGATCTCGACGAGCGATCGGTGGTGGAAGACGTGGCCGGCCGGGCCGGGCTGGACCTGGATCGATTTCGGAGTGACCTCGCCGACCCCTCCGCCCTTCTGGCGATCGCCCGCGACCACCAGGAGGCCAGCGAACGGCTCGGCGTGTTCGGGACGCCGACGTTCCACTTCCCCGCCCGGGGGGCGGCCTACGTCCGCATCCGTCCGGCGCCCGAGGGCGACGCCGCGCTGAAGGTGTTCGACCAGATCGTGAGCATCACCGCGGAGGAGCCCTACTTCCTGGAGATCAAGCGATCGCGCGGCCGGCAGCAGGCGCCGGCCGATCTCAGCCGCCTTTCGGGGGAGGCTCCGGCGGCCAGGACTTCCGGCTCTCGTCGATCGGGCTCATGAAGCCCACCCCGTTGCCGTCCGGGTCGTCGACGATCGCGTAGCGGGCTCCCCAGAAGGCGTCGTACGGCCTCTGGCGACCTCGATACCCGGCCGCGGTGAGGCCGGCGTAGATCTCGTCGACCGCCTCTCGCGAGCCGACCTGAAAGCCCAGCACCGTGCTCCCTCCGGTCGCGCCGCTCCAGCCGCTGTCGAACTGAGGAACGAAGTCGGTGGTGTCGAACTCCAGGGAGACGCCGTTCGGCAGCCTGGCCGCCGCGTGCTGAGCACCTGGCGCCACCTCCAGCGGCATTCCGAGCCGGCGGTAGAAGGCGACCGTCGCCTCCATCTCGCGGACCACGAGGTTGACCTGGTTGAGGAGCGGTCGTCGATCGGTCATCCGAGCCGGTTCCACACGCGCCACAGGATCGCTCACCGGACCCCGGGTGCGCCACCCTTGATGACACCAGAGGATGATCTGATGGCGGCTGCAGACGCCGGCGCTCGCCGGTCCGTCTTAACAGGCCCCATTGCTTCCGCAGCGGCACATCCAAAACAATTGTTCGGTCGCATGACCACACTGCTCAAAGCTGACGCCCTCGATCGCCCGATGCGCCTGCTTGCCGGCCCCGGGACCGGCAAGACGCGTGCGCTCGTCGAGCTCTACGCCGACGTGATCGCCCGCGGCGTCGCCGGCCGCGCCGAGGTCCTGGTTCTCACCTTCTCCACGGCGGCGGCCGGCGAGATCACGCGCCGGCTCCATGAGACAAGTGGCCTGCCCGATTCCTACGGGGAGGCCTGGATCTACACCTTCCACGGCTTCTGCGCCCGCCTCCTGCGCGACTACCGGCCGGAGCCGGCCGGCCTCGTGCTGAGCGGCTTCCAGGAGGCGGTCGCCATGCGCGAGACGCTGGCGCGCCTGGAGCCGGACGCGCTGGGGCGGCTCAGCCGGGTCGCCCGCACGGACGCCTTCGCACAGGACGCACTCGCCTTCGTCGCGCTGCTCAAGCAGAACCGCGTGTACCCGGCCGAGTTCACCCTCCTCGCCGAAGCTTCAGGCACCCCGCGGCTGCGCGAGCTGGCGACCCTCTACAGCTCTTACCAGGGCCGGCTGCGGGCGGCGGGAGCGCGCGACTTCCGAGACCTGGTGGCCGACGCCATAAGCCTGCTCGGAGACCGGCCGGAGGTGCTCGAGCGCTACCGCCGCAAGTTCAGGTTCGTCCTGGTCGACGAGTTCCAGGACGTGGACCCGGCGCAGTTCGATCTTCTTCGCACGCTGGTGCCGCCGGGGGGAGACACCGCGCTCCTGGTCGCCGGCGACCCCGACCAGTCGGTCTACGGCTTCCGCGGTACCGTCCCCGCCCTGCTGGCGACCGAGTTCCCGAGGACCTACGCCGGCCGCACGGTGGAGCTCGACGCCAGCCACCGGTGCCCGCCGGAGGTGCTGGAGGCCGGCCGCCGGCTGATGGAGGCGACCCAGCCAGCGCGAAGGCACCGCCAGCTCAGCGCGGGAACGCGCGAGCAGCCGCCGATGGAACCCCCGATCCGGGTGGTGAGAGAGACCAACGCGGTGGAGGAGGCTCTCTTCGTCGCCCGCGAGATCCGGCGCCTGATGCTGGAGGACCCCACCCTGCAGCCGAGCGACTTCGCCATCCTGCTGCGCTCGACGGCCACCCTGGCCGCCCCCTTCGAGGAGGCGCTGCGGGCGCTCGGCCTGCCGTACGAGGTGCGGGGCGTCGGCGCCCTGGCCCGCAACGAGGTGGTCCGGTTCCTGCTCGCCTACCTGCGCGCGGTCGCCCAACCGGACGACCCGGAGTCGATGGAGCGCCTGCTCTCCTCCGGACTCAGCGGCGTGGAACGCCGGGCCACCGGGAGGATCAGGCGCTACGCGATCGAGGAGGGCCGCAGCTTCACGAAGGTCGTCCGCCGCCTGATGTACTGGCTGCAGGCGCGGGATCCGGACAACTACCCGCTGCCCTGGGAGATCCCAGGTCCGTCTCTCCCCCGCGAAGTCGGGGGAGTACCCGGCGAAGCCGGGGGAGGGGGGCTGCGAACCGGAGCATCCGGAACCGAAGCGGATGCCGGTCCGTCTCTCCCCCGCGAAGTCGGGGGAGTAC
>JALYYF010000417.1 GCA_030946725.1 Candidatus Dormiibacterota bacterium | reverse complement strand
AGTCCGAGCTCGACGAAGAACGCCGTCGCGGCCGCGAGGTCGTCGACCACGATGCCCACGTGCTCCATGCGTTGGATCGTCATGCGCTCGACTGTAGCGACACGACGGCCCCAGCTACAGCGTCTCTGGGCTGCCGATGGTCGACGGGACTCGCCCATCAGCACACCGTCGGGGATCACCGGAGCGACGCGTCCAACTGACGGATCAGTTCTCCGACCCGCCCACCGCCACCCGGGGAGACCCGGCAGCGCCTCAGGACGTCAACCACCGGTGCGACGGCGACGCCGGTACGCGGCCGAGAGGGACTGTGGGTTTCGTGTCGTGGCCGTCTGCTGGCCCTCGCGGGTCATGGATGTGTCGCTCCCGCGCCCCGGCTGGCTCCCACCCACCCCGATTCGAGTTCGGATCGGGGCGGGGTGGGTCGAGAGCGGACTGTAAGCCGGGTTCTGTCCCTCCTTGCGGAAGGGGTGGCCATCTATCTCGGACGCCGGTTGCCCGGCGCCTCCAGCGACCGCTACCCGAGGGCTGGGCGAGCCGCCTCGTCACCCGCCGCGCCCGAAGGCCGGCGGGGCCCCTTTCAGGGAACGCCCTCCTATTTGGTCTTGCTCCGCGCGGGGTTTGCCTGGCCGGCCGGTCACCCGGCCGCCGGTGGGCTCTTACCCCACCATTTCACCCTTGCCGGTTCCGTCTCCGGAAACGGCGGTGTCATTTCTGTGGCACTTTCCTTCGGGTCACCCCGACTGGGTGTTACCCAGCGCGCTGCTCTGCGGAGCCCGGACTTTCCTCCCCGCTCCACGACGGAGCGGAGCGGCCACCCGTCCGCCTCGACTTGGGACGGATCTTACGACTTGGAGTTGTGTTCGTCGATGGCGCGGTTGGCGAGCGCGTCCGCGCCCCGGTTCTTCTCTCTGGGCACGTGCATCACGGCCGTCTGGCCGAAGCCCTGGAGCAGCTGCTGCGCCCTGGCGTGGAGCGGTCGCAGGTCGCTGTTCTTGACCCGATAGCGGCCGGCAAGCTGCTCGACCACCAGCTGCGAGTCCATGTAGACCTCCAGCCGCCCCGGCTTCCAGCGCGCCGCCTCCTGGAGACCCTCGATCAGCGCCATGTACTCGGCCTGGTTGTTGGTGGCCGTGCCGAGGTAGCGATGTCCTCCCCAAAGGCGCATGCCCTCGTCGTCCTCCAGGACCACGCCGAGCCCCGCCGGACCCGGATTGCCGCGCGCCGCGCCGTCCGTGAAGAGCCGGAGCACCCGCGAGGGCTCGCTCAAGCGACCACCAGCAGCCGACCGCAGTTGTCGCAGGAGTGCAGGCTGCCTCGCCTGAGCACCTGCATGCCATTGGAGGTGACCGCCACGTGGCAGGCCTGGCACTGCCCCTGCATCACCTGGGCGACCGGGTTGGAGTACCGAGCGCGAGCCCGCCGGTATGCCTTCTGCCAGTCGCTCGGCAGCTCGGACCAGGCCGCCTCGCGCTCGCCGAGCACCTCGGCCAGGTCCGCGAGCAGGCGTTGCAGCTCATCACGCAGCCCGGGCTCCGCCGCCACCCCCCTGGCGCGCGCCTCGTCCAGGGCTGCCCTCGCCAGGGCCGTCTCCTTGTCCACCCGCTCCTGCTCCTCGAGCAGGAGCATCTCGGCGTCCTCCTCCTCGAGCAGCGCCGCTTTCATGTGCTCGACCTCACTGCTGAGACGCACCAGTTCTCCCGGGTTGTTGATGCGCCCACTCATCAGCTCACGCTCCCGCGACCTGACCTTGGTCCGCCGCGCCTCGGCGTCGCGCTCGCGCTGGAGGACGCGGAGCTCCAGCTCTCGCCGGGCGCTCTCCCCGGAGGCCACCTGCTGCTCCAGGCGCTCGACCTCCGGGTTCCTGGCCAGCTGGGCCTCGAGACGCTCGATGTGCGCCTTGAGCTGCGCCTCCCGGGTCTCCAGGCGCTGGTGCTGGATGGCGACCTGCGGGACGCTCATCGAGGCGGCTGGACCACCAGGACGGCATAGGAACGGCCGCGCTCGCTGGTCTCGGCGCTGGCCAGCGTGCGAAACCCGGCGGTCCCGAGCCAGGCGACCAGATCGCCCGCGCGCTGCTGCGGCTGCAGCACCAGGCAGCGCAGAGCGGCGACCAGGGCCGGCGAGCTCCGCATGGAGGCGCGCAGCAGGCGCGCGATCGTCCGGCCGCCCATCCCCGCCAGCACGACGCAGTCCACCTCCGCCGGCCGCAGGACGCTGAGCCCGTCTCCGAGCCTGCAGTCGAGGCCCGGGCTGGTGGCCTGGAGCCGCACGAACGGACCCGGCAGGCGCTCGGTCGCCACCACCCGCCGGCCGCGGGCCGAGAGGTGGCGCGCCAGCTGCCCGTCGCCGGCTCCCACGTCGGCGACAGCACCGGCGCTCGCCGGGATCGCGGCGGCCACAGCGCGCAGGCGTGGGCTCATGAGGGGCTCGTCAGTCGATCACCGCCAGGACCTGCCCCTCTTTGACGAGGTCCTGCTCTTTCACCCGCACTTCCCGGACTGTACCGGCCACGGGTGCTGTGACCGGGATCTCCATCTTCATCGACTCCAGCACGATGAGGACGTCGTCCTCCTCGACCTGGTCCCCGGCGCGGGCCTCCACCTTCCAGACGTTTCCCACCAGCTCTGCCTTGACCTCCGTCATGCGCGCGGTCCTCCTGCAAGTTCTGCGAGCCCGAGCTGCCGCCGAGCCTCCGGGACGGTGGCCACCCGGCGTCCCTGCTCGACGCACATGGCGACCGCCTTTTCGACCAGCTCCCCGTTGCTCTTCGCCATCCGGCCCTCCTCCAGGTAGAAGTTGTCCTCCAGCCCCACCCGGACGTTGCCGGCCATGCCGATGGCGGTGGCCACCAGCCTCCACTGAGCCAGCCCGATGCCTATGACCTGCCAGTGTGAGCCCGGCGGCAGCGAGCCCGCCTGGTGGACCAGGTCCCGGGTGGTCCCGGGGATGCCGCCGAGGACGCCCATGACCAGGCTGAACTGGAACGGCGGCCGCAGGACGCCCAGGTCGATCAGGGGCGCGGTGTTGGCGACGTGTCCGCAGTCGAAGCACTCCATCTCCGGCCTCACGCCCGACTCGTTCATGGCCTCCAGGAAGAAGCGGATGTCCGAGAACGGGTTCGCGAAGACGTGGTCGTGATGGAACCGCTTGGACCGCGAGGAATAGATCGCGTAGTTCATCGAGCCCATGTTCAGCGCGGCCAGCTCCGGCCTCAGCTCGCGGACGTGCGCCACGCGCTCCTGGGCGGGCATGCCCACCGCCCCCGTGGAGAAGTTCAGGATCACATCGGTTCGGGAGCGCGTCTCGGCCTGGATCTCGGCGAACGTCTCCAGAGACCAGTCCGGCGCCCCCTCGGCGGTCCGCGCGTGGACGTGGACGATGGCCGCTCCCGCCTCCGCGGCGCGGTGAGCCTCTTCCGCGATCTCCGCCGGCGTGTAGGGGATGGCTGGACAGTGCTCGCGCCGGGTCAGCGCCCCGGTCAGCGCCGCCGTCACCACGCAGCTCGGCGGCTCACTCATACGGGGATGTTGCCGTGCTTTCGCCAGGGCCGTTCGACGTGCTTGCCGCGAGCCTGCTCCAGGCCGCGGATCACGACCTGGCGGGTGTCCGCAGGCTCTATCACGTCGTCGATCATGGCCCAGCCCGCGGCGACGTACGGCGAGATGGTGGCGCGGACCTGCTCGACCAGCTCGGCCCGGGCGGCCGCGGGGTCATCGGCCGCTTCCAGCTGCTTGTTGAAGATGATGTTGACCGCGCCCTTGGGGCCCATCACGGAGATCTCCGCGAAGGGCCACGCCACCAGCAGGTCCGGCTCGTAGCCCTTGCCGCACATCACGAAGTAGCCCGCCCCGTAGGCCTTGCGCATCACCACGGTGATCTTGGGCACGGTCGCTTCGGAGGTCGCGTAGAGCATCTTCGCGCCGTGCCGGATGATGCCCTGTTTCTCCACGGCCGAGCCGACCAGGAAGCCCGGGACGTCGACCAGGTACAGCAGCGCCACGTTGAAGGCGTCGCAGAGGCGGATGAAGCGGGCCGCTTTGTCGGCGGCGTCGGAGTCCAGGATGCCGCCCTTGTGCATCGGCTGGTTCGCGACCACGCCGACCGAGTGGCCGCCCATGCGTGCCAGCCCCACCACGATGTTCCTGGCCCAGGTCGGCTTGACCTCGAACCAGCTCTCGCGGTCGACCAGCGCCCGGACCACCTTGCGCACGTCATATGCCGCCCGGGGGCTGCTGGGCACTATCCCGCCCAGCTCCTCGACGCGCCTGTCCACCGGGTCCTCACCCGGCTGGAAGGGCGGCTGCTCGAGGTTGCTGGAGGGCAGATAGGAGAGGAAGCGGCGCACGCTCCCGATGCAGGCGGCGTCGTCGGCGACCTCGTTGTCGCCGACCCCCGACTCGTAGCAGTGGACCTGCGAGCCGCCCATCTCGTGGTCGCTGACCTCCTCGCCCGTGGCCGCCTTGACCAGCCGGGCTCCGCCCAGCGACATGCTGCTGGTGCCCTTCACCATCGGCACGAAGTCGGAGAGGCCGGGGATGTAGGCGGTGCCGGCCGCGCAGGGGCCCATCATCGCCGCCACCTGAGGGACCACGCCGGACATCCTGACCTGGTCGGCGAAGAGGTGGCCGGACCCGGCGAAGGTCGACCCCGCCGCCTCCTGGATGCGGGCGCCGGCCGAGTCGAGCAGCCAGACGACCGGCTTGCGGTAGCGCAGCGCGAGCTCTCTCACCCTGGCCGCCTTGAACTGCTCGCCGACAGCTCCCATGGACCCCGCCATGACTGTGAAGTCGTATGCGATCGCCCAGACCTGGCGCCCATCGATGAGGCCGTGACCGGTCACGACACCGTCCGCCGGAGTCTGCTCCGGGGGACTCACCGGGTAGCCGCGCATCGGCTGCTGGTGCGCCAGCAGACCCAACTCCACGAAGGTGTCGCCGTCGAAGAGCAGCTCCAGGCGCTCCCGGACGTCGAGCTTGCCGCGCTCGTGCTGGCGGCCCACCCTCTCCGGGCCGCCCATCTGGAGATTGCGCTCCTTGCGGGCCCGGAGCTCCTCCACTCGAGCCTGGAACTCGTCGACCACGCGGTGCTGATTGTATTTCCTGGCGGAATCGAGGCCGACGCATGAAAACGTGCGTTCCCGGGTCTTGAAGGCTAGACTTGCCCACCTTAGGGGGTAGAGCCATTCGCAAAAGTCGCCGCTGGCTGCCGCGCGCGCTGTTCTTGAGCGCTCTGCTGCTGGCCTTGAACGGGTCTCTCACGGCCTTCGCCGCCGCTCCCGCGGATCGCGTTTCCTGGGCGGGAGGCAACTGGTATCTGAACGGCGTCGACTATCCGTGGGTCCACTACGGCAATGACTTCGGCGCCAACGCCTGGGGCGCCTACGGCGTTCACGACGCCACCACCAGGGCAGCCGTCGACGCGGACTTCGCCCGCATGGAGCAGCAGGGCATCCACAGCGCGCGCTGGTGGCTGTTTGCGGACGGCCGTGCCGGCATCGCCTGGGATTCCGGCGGCATGCCCGCGGGCCTGGACCCGTACGTCTTCCCCGACCTGGACGCGGCGCTGGCGCTGGCCCAGAAGCACCACGTCTATCTGGACCTGGTCCTGACGGACGTGAGCCTGCTGTACCGGCCGAGCTACGTCAACGGCGTGCAGATGGGAGGCCGCCCATACCTGGTCAACACGGCGGCCGGCATGCAGGCGCTGGTCAGCAAGGTCTTCGCACCCGTCTTCGACCGCTACGGCCAGAGTCCCCAGATCCTCTCCTACGAGGTCATGAACGAGCCGGAGTGGGCGATCAGCGAGGACCACGCCCTGAACAGCAACGCGACGCAACCGTCCTCCCTGGCGAGCATGCAGGCCCTGGTTCGCCAGGTCGCGGCGGCGGTCCACGCCAGGACCCGGAGCCATGTCACCGTCGGCGGGGCGGCTTCGCGCTGGGCCGCCCAGTGGAAAGGCCTCGGCCTCGACTACTACTCGGTTCACTTCTATGACTGGATGCACCCCTGGCCGGACGTGGACGTCTACGACGGCGGCTGTTCGGCACTGAACCTGGACAGGCCGGTGGTGATCGGCGAGTACCCGCCGGGCAGCTCGGTGGCGAGCTTCCGGCGATACCTGGACAACTGGCTCGCCGGCGGCTGTGCCGGCGCCTGGGCCTGGAGCTTCAGGGGTATCGACGCCGCCGGATCACCCGACCCCGCCGTGATGACCGCCTGGAATGCCGCTCACTCGGCGATGACGGCCATCGGCTCGACCCCGCCGCCTCCTACTCCGACCCCGGCTCCGCCACCGCCGCCGCCACCCCCTCCCCCCTCTTCGGGACCGGGCCCCTCTGCCGGACCGGCACCCGAGGTCCGGTTCGATTTCCAGGACGGCAGCCGCGACGGCTGGACGGTGAGCTGGGGCGTGGGCATCGACATCCGCAACGCCCTCACACCGCACGATTCCGACGAGCGAGCCCTTCAGCTCAGGCTGGCGCCGGCCACCGGCTGGCCGGCCATCGACGTGCAAACCGGTCTTGACGGCGTCGTCCCGGGCAGGACCGTCGTCTACAAGCTCTGGGCTCCCAGGGGTACCGCCCTGACCGTCACGCCCTACGCGACGGACCAGGGTTGGCAGGAGCACTTCGTGAACCAAGTCACGCTTCAGCCCGGTTGGAACACGATCGCCTGGCGGGTGCCCCAGCAGAACGGCGTGCGCGCAATCGGCCTGCAGTTCAACAACGCCGCCGCCTGGGGCGGCCGGCTCTACCTCGACGACGTCGCCTGGTAGCTGTTATGCCCTCCCCCCGCGAGCGGGGGGAGGAACATTCTCTCTTTTACTCGCGCAGGAGATCCTGGCGCTTTCCCCACACGTCGATCATCCGGTAGTAGTTGCGGCGAGAGAGCCGCTCCCGATCCTCCTCGTCCAGCGCCTCCCAGAGTCGGTGCTGGTGCCTGGAGACCGGCAGCTCGGGCAACGCGACGGCCCGCCCGCCACGGTGGTCGCGGAGCCGATAGCTGAGGTCGAAGTCGGCGAGCCGGTAGAAGCGGTACTTCCGGTCGAACCCACCGGCGTCGAGCGCGTCCTGGCGCCGGAAGGCGAGCACATAGCCTTCCAGGGCGTCGACCTCCGGACCGGGGTCGGAATGGAAGTGTCCGATCCGGCCCACCGCACGAACGCCGAAGGCGCCCGCCACCGCCACCCCTGGATCAGCGAGGGCGCCCAGCAGAGGTCCCGCCACGTCTCCGGTCAGCTCGACGCCAGGGTCGAAGAGGATCACCACCTCTCCGGCGGCGGCCTCCAGCCCTCGGTTGGCGGCCAGGGCCCAACCCTCGGGCGGGTCGAGCCTGAGCACGCGCAACCGCCCCTCCTCGGCTCCCTCGGCCGGCAGGCCTTCGAGCCAGGACCGGACATCGGCCGCGCCCGAGTTGTCCACCAGCAGCGCCTCGTAGTCGTGGGCGGAGGTCTGGGCCTGCACACCCGCGAGCCAGCGGCGGGCATCGTCCGGCCAGCCGTGCACCAGCGTGAGCATCGTCACCTGGCGCGGCGGCGGCGGCAGCTCGAGAGCCTCGAGCCGGCTTCCCTCGGGACTGTCGATCACACGCCAGCCGCCCTCGCGAAGCCGGTCGCGGAGGACGTCGGCACCGGCGAAGTCCCTGGCTTGCCGGAGCTGCGACCGCTCTCTCAACAGCTCCTCGGCGGGCTGTCTGTCCAGCGCTCGCGGCTTCGAGTGCTCTACCGGTCCTTCTCTACTGCGACTTCCTGGCCCGGACCGCTTCGGTCAGCCTAGGCAGGATCTTGTGGACGTCCC
>JALYYF010000471.1 GCA_030946725.1 Candidatus Dormiibacterota bacterium | reverse complement strand
CACTCCAGGCGGCGCTTCAGGAGGTCCGGGTCACCTGCAGCGACGACCAGGGACCACCTGTTCAAGCGATCCCTGGCGATGGGGCCGTCTCCGGCGGTCTCCATCGCGCCGTCGAGCCGCTCGCGGAGCGTCGCCGCCCCGGCTAGCATCGCCAGCAGGCGGGGAACCGGTGGGGACGTCGCTGCGGATGCTGTCGTCATCGTTGTGCATGCTCCGAGGTGTGCTCCGGCGGCCTGGCCGCCGGAGCGCGGGCTTGCCAGTCGCGTCAGCTCGGACTACCGAGGACGCCGGCCGGCGAGCTTTGAACTCGGATCAGCAGGAGCAGGAATTGCTGGCGGACGACCAGGTGATGCCGCCACCGGCGACCGACGCGACCTCCTGCTCGGAGAGCTCGCGCGAGCCCGTCTCGGCGGGAGGCAGCACCAGGTACATCGTGCCGGGAGTCTCCTCCAGGACCTCGATGTTGACGGAGCCGGGCAGTGACACGCCGAGCGCCTGCTGCAGCGCGCCATGCGGGTCGTCGACGAGCTGCTGCCGGAAGGCTTCGTCCTTCGCGGCCCGCTCGATAACCCTGGCTTCCATCGTGCTTCGAAATTCCGCAGCCATGTTTCCTCCAATGAACGGATGGAGCTCTGCGGTGCCGAGCCATGCATCGGCGGCACCGCGAACAGCCGGTAAGGCAACCGCATGCTAGCGCACGGAAGGACCACCTTCCTGTTAAGCGAAATGGGGAATTCGCGAAGACTTCGCTGTCCGCGTGCTGCCGGATCGCCGCGGGGTACTGGCGTCGCTCGAGCGCCGTAAGGCGCCACTCGCTATTCGAATCACTGTCACCGGCCGGCACGAGTGCTACCCTTCGCAGTCCTCTTCGGAGGCGCCAACAGCTGCATGGATTTCGGGATCTTTTCTCAACATCACCGGCCTGGTCGTGCCGTCGCGGACGCGTACGACGACGACGAATTCGAGGTCCAGACGGCGGACGGGCTGGGCTATCGAGAGGCCTGGATCAGCGAGCACGCGTTTCCAGCGGAGCTGCTGATCTGCAAGCTCGCGGGCCGCACCGAGCAGATCAGGCTGGGGCCGGGCGTCCGGCCGCTGGCCATCCACCACCCGCTCCAGGTCGCGATCGAAGCCAATGCCTGCGACCAGCTGACCCGAGGCCGCTATCAGTTCGGCTTTGGCCTGGGAGGGCCGCTGGGGGGTCCGCGCAAGATGGAGCAGCGAGGCCTCGGCGACGACTCTGAGCGGCGCGCCCGCATGTGGGAGGCCATCGGTTTCGTCCGGCGCGCCTGGGCCACGGTCGAGCCCTTCGACTTCGCGGGCGACTTCTGGCAGGGCAGCGGCATCCGGGTCGAGCCCCGTCCCTACCAGCTCCCCCATCCCCCGATCGCGATCTCGACCAGCGGCAGCCGGGAGACCCTCGAGATCGCGGGGCGCGAAGGCTTCTGGCCGCTCCTCGGGTCCACCGATGATTCCCGGAGCGTCTTCGAGATGCTGGAGGTGTATTCGAATGCGGCGCAGCACGTCGCGAGCCGCACCCGGGCGCGCCTGACCAGGCTGGTCTACGTCGCCGAGACCGCCGGCCAGGCCCTGGACGACCTCCGGCCAACCCTCGGGCGCCAGGTGGAACAGGAGCGCGAGCTCCTCAGGCAGCAGCTGGCGCGGCGAGACGAGCAGGACGGGTCGCCGCAGGACCCGGTGCTGCGGGTCGGCCTCCGGGTGCTGGAGTCGCTGGGCAGCGATCGCGTGGAGGCGATCACCCTGGAGGCGCTCGCCGAGTCCGGCTACTACTTGATCGGGGATCCCGACGGCGTCGCACGCCAGGTCGAGCGCCTGTTCGTGGAGACGGGAGGCTTCGGGACCCTGCTCCTGCTCGCGGGCCGGGACATCGGCACACGCCAGGGCCGGGCGCGCTCTCTTCGCATGTTCATGGAGCACAGCGCGCCTCGGCTGCGTCACCTGGACGCCGGCGCTCCCTCAGTCGAGGCTGGAGTAGCGGGCCAGGGCCTCCAGGCAGAGCGCGGTGGTCAGGTCCTCGGAACCGAACCAGACACTGCGCGGCAGGGGCGGTCGAGGGCCGCTGTAGAAGGCGACCCGTGGCCATGAGCCGTCCTCGCACTGGCTCTCCAGCATGAACTCGACCTGCCTGTCCAGCAGCTCCACCTCCGCCTCGCAGTTGAGCAGAGTGAGCGCCGCCAGCGCCGACCCCAGGGCGTGCTGATGTCGGCTGATCGCCGCGCATCGCTCGGAAACCCTTGCGAGCAGCCGTTCGCGGCAGCCGCGCAGCGAGATCACCCCATGCCGGGCGGCTCGCGACACCGCGTGGTCGAGCGACAGCGGGTCCGGGTAGTACCAGGAGCCGAGCTCCGACTCCGGCGACTCGACCAGGCGGGCCAGGTAGTCGCAGGCCGCCTCGGTCTCCGGGCCGGCTCCCAGGTAGAGCACGACGTTCGCGTTCACCACGCCGTCGACGTCGTTCTCCTCTTCGGGTGGTCCGAGCCAGGTCATGAAGCGGCCCTCGCCGTCGCGGTTGGCCGCGACGGCGGCACGGTTGTCGCGGAAGGACCGGCCGTAGCTGGCGAGCACCCAGGAGGCACAGGAGGTGTCGTCGAGGTCCGGAGGCACCAGTGAGCGCTTGGGGCTGGCCTGCGTCCAGTATCTCCAGAGCCCCTGCTCGTCCTGCTCGCGGAGCAGAAAGCCGAGCGACCGCTCGGCCATGCCTTCCACGGCCTCCGAGGGCTGCCAGCGAAGGCTGTCGAGTACGAAGGTGGTGACGAACGGCGACGAGTCGGGGACCAGGTCCCGGCGCAGGTCGAAGTCGGTCGAGAGCAGGCTGCGGAACTCGCCGCTGGGGAGCTGGCTGCGCGCCAGGAAGTCGACACCCGCCCGGGTCGCGCGGCGGCACGCCTCGATCCTCGCCTCTGCCGATCGCTGCCCTCGCAAGCCGTGCCAATGATAGGCGTCGGGGCAGGCTCG
>JALYYF010000065.1 GCA_030946725.1 Candidatus Dormiibacterota bacterium | reverse complement strand
CGCCCTTCCGGAGCGCCTTCTTGTCGAACTTGAGGGTGGAGGTCTTCGGCACCTCGTCGATGAAGCGGATCTCGTCGGGGAGCCACCACCTGGCGACCCTCTCGGCCAGGAAATCGTTGATCTCCTGTGCTGTGAGCTGGCCCCTGTACTCGGGACGGGGTACCACGTAAGCGACGGGCCGCTCCTGCCACTTGCTGTGGGGAAGGCCGACCACGGCCGCCTCCAGCACCTTCGGATGGGCCATGATCGACCCTTCCAGCTCGACGGAGCTGATCCACTCGCCGCCCGACTTGATCACGTCTTTGGTGCGGTCGACGATGGTGACGTAGCCGTCCGGGTCGATCGTCGCAACGTCCCCGGTCCTGAACCAGCCGTCATCCGTGATCTTCGTCGTGTCGGCGTCGTTGTTGTATCCGCTGGCGATCCAGGGTCCGCGGCACTGGATCTCGCCGAAGGCCTCGCCATCCCAGGGCAGCTCCTGGCCGGTGGCCAGGTCGGCGATCCGGATCTCGACTCCCGGAACCGTCACGCCCTGCTTGATGCGCGCCTCGAAGGAGCTTTCCTCGGGGATCCAGCTCCGGACCACGCCCACGGTGCCCAGAGGCGAGGTCTCGGTCATCCCCCAGGCGTGCAGCATGCGCAGGCCCACCCGGTCCATCCCCTCCATCAGTCCGCGCGGGATTGCGGAGCCGCCGCAGATGACTGTGTGCACCTTGGGCAGGCGCCGGCCGGTCTTCTCGAGCACGCTGAGCAGGTTGATCCAGATCGTGGGGACGCCGGCGAGCATGGTGGCGCCCTCCTGCTCGGCCAGGTCGAGCAGCACCTGGCCGTCGCTCATGAAGCGGTCCGGGAAGAGCAACTTGGTTCCTGCGAGGCCCGCAGCGTAGGGGATGCCCCAGGAGTTGGCGTGGAACATGGGCACCACGGGCAGGAGCACGTCCCTCTCCGACACCGCGAGGCTGTCGGTCTGGAGGATGCACATCGCGTGGAGGAACTGGGAGCGGTGTGAGTAGACGACGCCCTTGGGATTGCCGGTGGTTCCCGAGGTGTAGCACATGGCTGCCGCGGACCTTTCTTCGAGCGCCGGCCAGTTGAACTCGGGCTTCTCGGCCGCCAGCAGGGTCTCATAGTCGAGGACCTCGCCGAGGTGATGTTCGGGAAGCGGACCGCCGTCGTTGAGAACGACGATCTGCCTGACCGAGGGGATCCTACCGGCGACCTTGTCGAGGATCGGCAGCAGCGTCTTGTCGACGAAGATGACCGTGTCCCCGGCGTCCTCTATCGTGAACTCCAGCTGGTCGGGGAACAGGCGCAGGTTGAGGGTGTGGAGGACGGCGCCCATGCAAGGGACCGCGTAGTACAGCTCGAGATGGCGGTAGTTGTTCCAGGCCAGCGTGGCCACCCGGTCGCCCGGTTTGACACCGAGGCGGGCCAGCACGTTGGCGAGCTGGCCGACCCGGCCGGCCAGGTCGGTGTAGCTGTAGCGATGCTGGCCCTCCTCGCGCTGGGTCACGATCTCCTTCCTGGCGAACAGCCGCTCCGCCCGCCACAACATGTGCCGCAGCGTGAGCGGGTAGTCCATCATCAATCCATCCACAGCGTCACCTCCGTCTGGAACGATGCAGCATGAAGACCACTCGCGCAAGCGCCATCCGCGCCCAGACGCAGGACCGGCACCCGGACGAGCGGGGCGAGCACGCCGACTCACGGAAACAGAACACCAGGCGAGGACGCGCCGACCTCCACATCCACACCACCTTCAGCGACGGCTGGCCGGGGCCGGTGGAGGTGGTGAGACGTGGCCGCCGGCTGGGTCTGGACGTCATTGCGGTGACCGACCACGACACGATAGAGGGCGCGCTCTGGGCGGCCGACTACGCGAGCCGGCTGGGCACGGAGCCACAGGTGATCGTGGGTGAGGAGGTCTCCACCCGGCACGGTCACGTGGTGGGCCTCTTTCTGGAGAAGCGCATCCGGCCCGGACTGTCGGCGGCGGCGACCGTCGCGGCCATACACGAGCAGGGAGGCATCGCCTTCGCGGCGCATCCTTTCTGGCGCACCCAGAGCCAGGCGCGCGGGCGCGGAGTGCACGGCGTGGGCTGGCAGGCGGCCGACCTCGACTTCGACGCCATCGAGGTGGAGAACTCGACTCCCGGGTTCTACCTCTTCAACCAGATGGCGCAGCGCCTCAACCAGGACGCCGGCCTGGCACCGCTGGGCAATTCCGACGCTCACATCCTGGACGCGATGGGTCGCTCCTACACCAGCTTTCCCGGACACACGGCGGCTGCGCTCCGGCTGGCGATCGATGAGCGGCGGACGAAGGCGCACCGGTTGCGCTACCCGGCGCTGGCTCTGGTCCGCTACGCGGCCTGGGGCCTGGAGCACCGCAGGCAGCGCCGCCTGGCAGCCACCCGCCGCAGCGCCTGAGAGGGCCGGCCGCCCCCTCGCGGGGCAGTTCGATCGGGCTTCCTATAATTGCCCTGCGCCCGCTTAGCTCAATGGATAGAGCGCATGGCTTCGGACCATGAGGTTAGGGGTTCGAGTCCCTTAGCGGGCAGGTGCCGGCCAGGTCGGCGGGCACCCAGCCGGGGCGGCTGGCGGAACTGGTAGACGCGCACGTTTGAGGGGCGTGTGGGGTGACCCATCCGGGTTCGAGTCCCGGGCCGCCCACCATCTCAG